>JAFSVJ010000032.1 GCA_017445025.1 Abditibacteriota bacterium
TATTGTTGATTTTGTATTTATATAACTAAATATATTTAAATTATAAATGTTTATAGAAGTTCGAGTAATAAAAAATAAAAACATTAATAATCAATTAATAACAACTTATTCTTTATTACTTTTATTATACCATATTTAACAAAAAAAAGTCAAGTGAAAAAACCATATTTTTGAAAAGATAGTTATATTTATAGCTAGTTATTTATAAAATCATTATATCCGGGTAAACTGATTTTCTTTTTGATTGCCCAGAAGCGGATGATTATTATTGTGAATATTGAAATGCCGTAGTTTAGGTTAGGATTAACATGAAAATAGTTTAAAATAACGAAAAGGGAACAGCCTAAAATTATACAAGTGGCATACAGATCTTTTTGAAAAATAACCGGGACTTGGTTGCATAAAACATCCCTTACAATTCCACCGACTATTCCCGTAATAAGTCCCAAAGAAATAATAATAACAGGATTTGTATAAAACATTAATGCTATTTTTGAACCGTCTATGGAAAAAAGAGCCACTCCCAAAGCATCCAAATACAGAAGTGCTCGTCTGTTAAAATTAAACTTTTTATTTAAGTAAAAGAATACTATTCCTGCAATTATGGCAGGTGCTAAAAATTCCACATGTTCAATCCAAACAATGGTTCTCGGAATTAGAATATCTCTAAAAGTTCCTCCCGCAAGAGCTGTTATTTCTCCGATAACAATTATACCAAATATATCCATATTCTTTTTTGCCGCTACAATAAAACCCGTAAAAGCAAAAATAGCTATAGCTATGAGATTGAGTATTTCAAATATTAAATCGCTTGACATATATAAAAACCTTTCTAATATATTTAATATAATTTTTGAGTTTTAATAATAATATTATGTGTTTGTTTAAATATTTTTTTATCTTTTAACAGAAAAAAACAGTGATATTACGTATAAAACTGTACTTGTGACAACGGTAGTAGCACCCACCGGGAGGTCTAACCACCAGGCTAAAGACAGTCCTATAACACAAGCTCCCACACCAAAGAGAGCTGCAAGGATGAACATTTTTTTGATAGAAAAAGTCAGTTGATAAGCACTTACCGCCGGGTTAAGGATAAGGGAGAATACCAGTAATCCACCTATGGATCCTATGGAAGCTGTGGTCACTAAACCGCAACATATAAGGATTGTGTAAAAAATAAGTTTTGCATTAATTCCAAAGGAAGTTGCTAAAACCCTGTCGAAAAGCACGATGGTTATTTGTCTTCCGAAAACTGTTAAAATAAGGCATATAACAAGTGCTAAAATTCCCAAAAACAGAACATCAAAGTTAGATAGGGTTAGAACACTGCCCCATAGGTAATCTGTTGCCATGGTGGAATTTGGCAAGAATTTCATAAAAATAAAAGCCAAACCCATAACTGCCGAAAACATAATACCTATGGATGTTTCAGGGGTTATTTTACTTTTGTCCGCTATGGGACCTATAATTCCGGCTGTCAAGCTGGTGCAAACCAAGGCTCCTATAAAAGGGTTTATCCCCAAAATCAAACTTACCAAAACTCCCAAAAAAGCGGCATGGCTCATACATATACCCAAAAAAGATACATTAAGAGTTACTAATAAAACTCCTATCAAGGAGCAGGAAAGTCCCGCAAATATTATTGCCAAATAAGATCTGATTAATAATATATCCATAACATAAAAAAAATTAAAGCAAAAATTAGAAATATTAATGAATAATGAATGAGCGATGATGCATCATATTTTACCCTGTCTAAATTTTTTATCAAGGATAAAGATTGCATTATTCATTATTCATAGCTCCGCAGTCAAAGTGGTATGAAACACTATGACTTTGTAATTTGTGATTAATAATCATAGTTTCATTTCATATATTTGATCACCAACGGAATCCGTAAAATGTTTGTAGTGAGATACAGCCAATATAGTCATGTTTTCTTTTAAATTGTTTATGGTTTCGATTAAAATATCTCTGCTTTTTGTATCAAGATAAGTTCCCGGTTCGTCAAGAAATAGGATTTTCGGCTCACTGGCAAGAGAAAGAGCTATGTTCACTCTTTGTCTTTGTCCCCCGGAAAGCCTTCCGTAAGGCTCGTTTCTTAATTCCCATGTGTTTGTTTTTTCCATAACTTTTTGGACTGTTTCTCTGTCTTTTTCGGTGGTTTTATAGGGGTTTATTCTGTATCTGCCCATAAGAACAATATCTTTTGTGAGAAGTGGGAAGTCCTTGTTTTCGTCTTTGTTTTGAAAAACAAAAGCAGAGATTTTTCTGATTTGCCACACTTTATCAAGGGAATAACCATTGAGATAGGCTTCTCCGGAAATTGGGGGAATTAGAGTGGAAAGAGTTTTTAGAAGAGTTGTTTTTCCACAACCGTTTTCACCAAAAATACAGGTGCAGGAATTCTCCTCCACCTGAAATGTTATATTTTTGGCTATGGTTTTTTTGTTATAACCTATCTCAAGGTCTTTTATGTTTATTATTGGCATAATTATTCTGCACTTTCATTTGGAGTCGGAGTCGGCTGTGGTGCAGGTTCCTTCTTTTGTTTTTCCTGTGTCTTAGGTATTGTGGTTGTTTTCTTGGGCTTAGTTTTCTTTATGATCACAGTTTTTTTGGTAGTTTTTTTCTTTGTCACCTTTGGAGCCGGTTTTTTGGGTTCAGGTTTTTTGACCTGAGGGGAGGGTGCCGGTTTTTGAGGTGCCGGAGCTTTTAAGGGAATGCCCAAACATAGGTCAACATTTGCACGCAGACAGGATTCCATTGTGGGAGTATTTGGATATCCCCCCGGGAAATTGGAAGTGGCGAGATGCTTTGCTTTTATATCTTTTGATAATTGAAGAGTTATATTTTGACCGGATTGAAAATTGTCAATACAAAAGTCAACCTTTTGTCTTTTAACTCTTTTTTTAATATCCACCCAAGTTTTTGGCGTGACATTATCCGGCATTGGATAGGAAGCCAAAACGTTGAATCCTAAATATTGAAGAAGGGACTTATTAGTCGTGCAACATATAACGGTTTTTCCGTTAAGTTTTTTGGCTTTATCTTTTATTGCAATATCAAGATTTTTGATTTTGCTTGTTGTAATGGATAGATTGTTGTTATAATATCTGGCATTTGGACCATCGGCAAGTCTTAAGTTTTTATAAATGGTATTTAATGCTTGAATATAATACTTCGGTATTAAAATATTTTTGTTTTTACA
>JAFSVJ010000033.1 GCA_017445025.1 Abditibacteriota bacterium
ATTTCAGCGCAAGTTGCTCTGCGAGCATCTGATGGAGCGTGCGACCTGTCACACCCCAGCTTGCCGCGCACCGGCCTTCCCTCTTCACATCTCTCTTTTTTGTAGAGAGATTTTTTTTTAGATTAACAAATGTGCACCGGTAGCTCTGGCCGGATAGAGCATCGGTGCGGTTTATATAGTTTTAGTTAATATTTTTAATGTGCACCATTAGCTCAGGCCGGATAGAGCATCGGTCTTCGGAACCGAGTGTCGGGGGTTCGAATCCTCTATGGTGCACCATTTTTTTTATTATTGAATTTTATTATAGATGCTCTATTTTGTGAAAAATTCCAATTCATCTCAATTCTGTGATTTTTGTCGACGCAAACACTCATTTCGTTCTTCCCTGACGGCGTCTTGACTAAGAACATTTTTAATGGCTTTGCCTTAAAAATAACCTTATTCTACTTCGCCTACGGTCAGAGACTACATTCGCTTTTTGCTGCCAAAAACCACATAATCGAGGGACTTGAAACTTTTCACATCGAGCACCGGCTTTAGGAACCGAGTTTCGGGGGTTCGAATCCTCTATGGTGCACCATTTTTTTTATTATTGAATTTTATTATAGATGCTCTATTTTGTGATTAATATGAAAAAATTATTATTTGTTTTTTGTTTAATTTTATTATCTGTAATTACTTATTCCTTTAATATTACAAACAGACCCATAGAAACCAACTGGCAATTCATTACAGACAAAGATAACACAGGTATCAAAGAAGGCTTTTTGAATAATGATTATGATACTTCAAATTGGCTTTCTATGCCTTGTAATATTTTTTGGGAAGATATAATAGGTCCTTATGACGGTTATGCTTGGTATAAACGAGTAGAAACCTTTACAAAGGAAGATTTAAAGAATAAATATATTTATATTAAATTCGGTGCAGTTGACGAAGATGCAACTGTGTATGTAAACGGAAAACTTGCCTGTGAACATACAGTTGAAAAGACTAAAATCCCCTCAGATTATTTGTGGTCTATTCCTTTTGTTGTTGACATAAAGCCTTATCTTAAAGTCGGTGAAAATCAGATAAAGGTTAAAGTTTTTGACAGACTTAACGCCGGCGGAATATACGAAAAATCTTCTGTTATTTTAACCGACAGAAATTTAGAAGAGGATTTTAATCTTAACAAAGATATAATAGATTTAAATCCTGATTTTGAAGATTATATAACCGTAGGTTTAAAATCTAAGGGAGAAGTTTCACCTTTTTCCCTCCTTTGGTTTTCCGACCTTCACGGAGATAAATTAGAACTTCAAAGACTGACTTCTTTTTATATGTATTATAAAGAATATCTTGATGAGGCAATTTGCACCGGTGACAATATAGCTTCTTCATCCATATCTGATTTTTCTTTTTGGGGAGAAGTGAAGGATGCCGAAAAGATACTCTTTACTACAGGCAATCACGATACACTTAAATCTCACAAGAATGGATACGACTGGAAGAAACAAATATCTCAAAAAGAGGTTTACGACCTTTATTTTGCTCCTTATATTAAGAATTGGAATGTGAATTATAAAGAGGGACAGACCTATTATTATAAAGATTATCCAAAAAAGTCTGTAAGGCTTATATGTCTTGACTGTATGCAGATAGGGGATAAACAAATTGCCGAATGTGAATGGCTTAAAGGTGTGTTAAAAGATGCCTATGAAAAGACATTAAGTGTGGTTGTAGCCACTCACATGCCCTTCATTTACAATAAAACCAAAACTGTGGATTGTTCTTTCAACAATTCAGACCGAAAGCTAAGGACCATAAAAGGTTATCCTTGTTATGATAATATGAGAATATATCAAGAAGCGGTGGATGAGTTTATGAAGGAAGGTGGCTTGTTTGTTTGTTATATAGCAGGTCATTTCCATTCAGATAATATTTTTTATAATGAAGAGTATCCAAACCAGCTTCAAATTATAATAAATACTTCAAAAATAGCTCCTTTTGAAAGTAACGACCTTGTGCGAGTTTACGGTCATAAATCAATGGATTTAGCCAATGTTTTAATAGTGGATACAACCACAAGCACTCTCAAACTAATTCGTGTTGGAGCTGATACAAATAAATACTTCAAAAAAAGAGATTATCTTGCATATAATTATAAAACAAAAAAAGTAATAAGATAAAGGAGAGGTTATTATGAAAAAACTGTTAATTATTTTGTGTTTCTTGCTCGTAGCCACTTCATTAATGGCTTACACTTACAGACCAATTGAGACAAATTGGCAATTTATAACGGACGAGAAAAGGGAAGGAATTGAAAAAGGTTATTTGAATAATGATTATGATACTTCAAGCTGGATTTCAATCCCTTGTGATGTTCCTTGGGAGTCTGTTATAGGAGAATATGACGGTTGTGGGTGGTATAAGAGAGTTGACACTTTTACAAAAGAGGATTTGGAAAACGATTATATCTATATGAAGTTTAACGGTGTTGACGAAGAGGCAACAGTTTATGTAAACGGTAAACTTGCTATAGAACACACTGTTAAAAAGACTCATCTTTCAAGGGGAGAGTTATGGCTTACTCCCTTTATGGTAAATATAAAACCATTTTTGAGAGAAGGTGAAAATCAAATAAAGGTTATAGTATTTGATGAATCTTTCTCCGGTGGAATTTACGATAAGACAAGTTACATCTTGACGGATGATAGGATAGATTTTAATTATACAAAAAGCATTGATATAGTAAGTTTAAATCCAGATTTTGAATATTATATGAGGATAGCCCTAAAACCCACAGGGGGTGTAAAACCTTTTTCACTGTTTTGGTTTTCTGACTTGCACGGAGATGCTCCTCATTTAGAAAGATTGGTTCATTTTTATGAGCATTATAACGAATATTTTGATGATGCTCTTTGCACCGGTGATAATGTTTTTGATTCTCCCGAGTCAGGTTTTGCTTTTTGGGGTGATAAAGGTGGTGAAAAAATAATGTTTACCACAGGAAATCACGATTCTCTAAACAATAAATTAGAGGAGCCGTTGCTCACCCAAAAAGAAGTTTATGATCTTTATTTTGCAAAATATATAAAGAATTGGGGCGTTAATTATAAAGAAGGACAAACCTATTATTATAAAGATTATGAAGACAAGGGCGTCCGACTTATATGTCTTGACGCTATGCGAGCCGGGGAGGACCAAACAGCTCAGTGTGAATGGCTTAAAGCTCTTTTGAAGGAAGCCAAAGAGAAGAAATTAAGTGTGGTAATAGCTACCCATCTACCTTTTGTTTACGAAAAATACAATTTTGTTGATACAGAATTCAATAATTTTGATAAAGCCTTAATGCCTCAACCTTGGTATGCTTGTTATAAGAATATAAAAATTTATCAAGATGCTGTTGATGAATTTATGAAATCCGGAGGGGATTTTGTGTGCTTTATTTGCGGTCATTATCATTCAGATCATATCTTCTATAATGAAGAATATCCGGACCAACTGCAAATTATAGTTGGTGTAGCTGCTCCTTGGGATGATATAGATACTACTTTAAGAATTCAGGGCACAAAATCTATGGACCTGGCAAATGCTTTTATTGTGGATACAGCCACAAAGACTCTTAAAATTATTCGTGTGGGAGCTGATATGGATAAATATTTCCGAAAACGAGATCTGTTCTCTTATGATTATAAAAATAAAAAAGTAATTAAATAAATCACGAGGTTATTATGAAGAAACTTTTATTTGTTTTATGTCTTTTGCTCTCTGCCATGTCCTTAATGGCTTATTCTTTCAGACCTATTGAAACCGATTGGCAATTTATTACTGATAAGAATAATGAAGGAATAGAAAAAGGCTATTTGAAGAATGATTATGACACTTCAAATTGGATTTCCATGCCTTGTAATGTTGTATGGGAAAAGGTAATAGGTGATTATGACGGCTTTGCTTGGTATAAGAGAGTTGACACTTTCACAAAAGAAGATTTAAAGAATAAATATATTTATATAAAGTTTAAAGCCGTAGACGAGGAAGCAACAGTTTATGTAAACGGAAAACTTGCCATAGAGCACACAGTAGAAAAAACACAAATCCCTCCCGAAGAATTGTGGGTTACTCCTTTTATGGTGAATATAAAGCCATATTTAAAGCAAGGTGAAAACCAGATAAAAGTTAAAGTGTTTGACAAAACCAGTGCCGGTGGAATCTATTCAGATGTTGCTTATATTTTAACAGATGAAAGCTTGGATTTTGATTTCAAGAAAAGTATTGATATTGTAGAGTTAAATCCAAATTTTGAGGATTATATTACAGTGGGATTAAAAAGTAAAGGACCTATCCCTCCTTTTTCACTGTTTTGGTTTTCTGACATACATGGGGCTAAGACGGAACTTCAAAGACTTACCTCTTTTTATGAACGTTATGAAGAGTATTTTGATGATGCAATCTGCACAGGTGATAATATTCTCTCTTCCTCAATATCAAGTTTTTCATTTTGGAATGAAGTCCCCGGTGCCAAAAAGATTATGTTCACCACAGGAAACCATGACACTTTGAAAACCCATGAAAACAATTATGATTGGAATTTTCAAATCAGTCAAAAAGAAGTTTACGATCTTTACTTTGCCCCTTACATTAAGAATTGGAAAGTGATTTATGAAGAGGGAAAGACCTATTATTACAAAGATTATCCGAAGAAGTCTGTAAGGCTTATATGCCTTGACTGTATGCAAATAGGGGATGAGCAAATAGCCCAGTGTCAATGGCTTAAGGGAGTTTTAAAAGAAGCCAAGGATAATAAGTTAAGTGTTATTATAGCAACTCACATGCCCTTTATATACGGTAATACTACTTTGGTGGACAGCACTTTCAATAATTTGGATCAGGAATTAACCCCTCAATATGGTTATCCTTGTTATAAAAATATAAGGATATATCAGGAAGCTGTTGATGAGTTTATGAAGGAAGGGGGGGTGTTCGTTTGCTATATAACGGGACATTTCCATTCAGACCATATCTTTTATAATGAAGAGTATCCGGACCAATTGCAAATTATAGTAGATGCCGCCCACAGAGCTCAATCTGAAAATGATAATGATATGATGCGATCTTTTGGTAGAAAATCCATGGATTTGGCAAATGTATTAATAGTGGATACCACCACAAACACACTGAAAATCATTCGTGTGGGTGCTGATTTGGACAAATACTTCCGAAAACGTGATGTGTTTTCTTATGATTATAAAAATAAGAAAGTATTAAAGTAAATATAACAAAAATAACAAATAACAGAAACTGAACCCCGATTTATTCGGGGTTTTATTATTTTAAAATTTGCATTTCAAATATAATATGTGGTATAATATTAGTGTAATTTCACTCGGAGGAAAAAAAGGATTTAAATGAAGAAAATTATTTTTATCAGTGTGTTATTGTTGTTGTTGGGTGCTATGTCTATGGCACAGGCTCCCGACTACACCTTTAATCCAAATCTATCTCCCGTAAAATATGGAGTAGAGTGGTTTACGGAAGTAGGTCATGGGAACCACAGGGCTGTTGTGGAAGCAAAGGAGCCTTACGAGGCTGTTTTAGCTCATCTTGAATGGCGAAGACATGACAATAATCCGGATATAAAAGGTGTTGTGGTTGAAAACTAACAAGGAGAGATAGTAAATTCTGCTTCCTTTAATGTGACGGATATGACAGGAGATGTGGTATTTCAAGCAAATGAGCCCGGCCTTTACTATATTTACTTTATGCCTTATAATCCTTCAAGCTCTTATTCTGTTGAACGAAGTGAATATTTCTCTCCTCTCAGCAAGGCAGATAAGGGTTGGTTAAGCAAATATTCTCTTGATGGTGATACTGTAGATCTTTCAGGGTTACCGCAAGCTGAACAAATAGAGATTCAGTCAAGAGATGAGTTCAACTCTTTCTATCCTATGGAAGTTCCCGCAAGTGATGAAGAAATAGCACAAATGACTAAAAACATTACCACTCCTTACATGGTTTTTGCGGAAGACCGACTTTTCCAAATTAGGATGAAGAAAAATATCCCTTACAAATGGTATAAAAGCGGTGAAGTGACCTCATTTACAGGCACAGCACAGCCAAATGAAATATATACTTTCCAAATAGGTGTTTACGCACTTGAAGATATAGAAGGATTAACGGTAGAGGCCTCAGATTTCGGCAGTATAAAA
>JAFSVJ010000034.1 GCA_017445025.1 Abditibacteriota bacterium
TGAAGCCTGTCATGATATAATTAACAAATACAAATGGCACTTGGCAACATTTGAAAAGCCTATTGACAAATACCCGAAAAATGTTCATATCTATTGGGCAGAGCAGAATTTGGACGCCATTGCCGAAAAGGTTATTGAGATATTGAAGATTAACCCATCTCAAAAACAACATGTCTACATCCCGGCAATTATTCATAATATATAAGGTAATTATATGAAAAAAATAATTCTATTTATTATATTCTTAATAATTATTATATCTTTTACACCCCTTTTATTCAGTGAAAATCTAAAAGTAGAAATCAATAATTTAACGGACAATATAACAGAAACCAAATCCCTTACAAAAAACAAAACCGTTTTCAAAGATGCGGGGTTTGAAATCTATGTGACACCAAAGACCAAAAACGGATACAAATCTTACAATATTAAGGTTGTAAACACAGACCTCGACAAAGAAAAAGCTGCCATAGTTTCTGTTTTATGCCCTACTAAAGGTGAAGGTTGGACTTGGTATTACGATGTCTGTGCCCAAGCCGAGTGTCAAGTGGGAAAAACCTATTTTGAACAGGATTACAAACATCCCGCAAACCCTGATTTTGAGTTTTCATCTTGGCCCACGTTTATAAACGGACGACGAGAAACTCCTCTCCCCATAGGTGTTATTTCAAATAAAAACAAATCCATCACTATGGGCTATTTTATGGACGAGCCTCGCGTATACAGAATTAAATACTCTCAAAGTTTAAATCAAGGTGAAATGAGATTAGAAGTGGACTTGGGCTTTTCTTCTGAAACCAAAGAGCCGGGTGTGGGAGATTTCACTTTCTTTGCTCTCGAAAAGTCAAAGCCTACAACTTTCCGAGAAGCATTAAAAGAATATTACGATAAATGCCCTCAGTATTTTGAAGATAAAAACTTTTTAGGCAGAGACAGAGAACACGGTATGTGGACTTTGTGGATGCAGAAAAATGTTTTTGCTCCCTGGGATTTCCAAATAGGATACAATCAAATCCAAGCAAATAGGGAAGATGTGGAAGAGAAAGGTCTCGCCGGTTGGCAAGAGCCTGTTCTGAGCTATACTGAGCCTTGGGGAATATATCAAATGTTCCCTGTTAAGGACGGATACAAGAGAGACATCCAAGCTTTTGTTTATAATCCTCTTGAAACTCCCGAATTGGAGAGAATGCTCAAAAAACATGCGTCCGCAGATCCTAATTTAATAGATACATATATTTATAATGTAAAGGAAGCAGAGGCAGGACAGTGTGCTCTTGACACAGGAGTTTTCTGTGATCAATTCGGACACAGATATTCTATGCACTGGTTTGGTTGTTATAACATTAGACCTATGACTGATGAGCAGATAGAAGAAGAGTGGGGGACTCCACTCCAATATTCTATGGTTGTTTGTAACCCAAACCCAAATCTTCCGCATCCTAACAGATTTGATTTGTCTATGAAAGAATGTGATATAAAAGGCTTTGACGGTTATCAACTTGACAGTTTTAACGAGTTTTGTGGGCAACATGTAGATAACTACAGAAAAGAACATTTTAAATATGAGTCTATTCCGTTGTGTTATGGTGCGGACTCCAAAATTCCATGTCAATCTCATGTTTTTGAGAGTATGGAATATTTAAAAGCTTTGAGAGAAAAGGCAGACAGTGAAGGAAAGAATATTATAGCATCAAACACATGGCATCCATGTATTACTTTTTCTGCACCTCTTCTTGACTGTATAGGAGCCGGTGAAGGAGATTTTAACTTTAACATAGACGACCGTTGGTTTATGCTCATAAGACAACTTGTGCCAAATAAAATAATATCCTATTTGGATTATTCTTTTATGATGGATGATACAACCGGTTTGGATATGCTTCCGATGAGATATAAAAACGAGGATAATACTGTTATCAGTGACTTTAACCCTCGAGAAATCAAGATGGAAAGGCTGTTGTTTTTTGGTATATGGCCCGGCACGGGAAACGGTTGGAATGATCCTAACATAGTAGAAAGATGTCGCCCAATGTATCAAAAGTATCTGCCCTTGTTTAAAGCTATTTCCGAAGCGGGCTATGAGCCTGTGACCAATGCTTTAACCGATGACGACAATTGCAGAATTGAAAGATACGGAAACATTAAAGATAAGGACTTATATTTCACTATCCGTAATTATAAAATGGAGAATAAGTCATATACCATTACATTAGACATTAACCTTAAGGATATATTGGTTTATGATTTAAAGACCTTATCTCCTATTGAATGTAGAGCTGACGGAAAATCAATAGATTTTGATATTTCCTTAAAAGGTCTTGAAACCGGTGTTGTAAAGGTTATCAAAAAGGGAGACCTTGACAACTATAAAATATCTATGGCTCAAAGACAAATCAATAATCTAAAGGAATTGATCAATACAGAGAACTTCTGGGCTGAGGAAGAAGATAATATTAAAATCAGAGAAGCCATAGGAGAAGATTTGAATAACTTTAGCGGAAAGACTGTGGCAGAGTGGACAGACTTTTGTAAGAGCTTAACAGATAAAACTCAATCTATTTCCGGCAGAAGCAAAACCGAAGCCGATTATCTGTTAGATACAGCCATAAAATACTTGTCTATGTAAAAAAGGAATAAAATATGAAAATATCTTATAGGTTAGGTCCTGAACAGTGGGAGTGTGACCATCGTTTTAAGGACACTTTAGGTATAATCAAAAAATATAAAGATAATATAGATGAAATACAACTCTTTATAGCTAAATCCTATAATCTAATGGAGCTTGATGAAATAGAACGTCAAGCTAAAATAGGTATAGAAAGAATAAATGTATTTCGTGATTTAGGACTTAAATCCGGTTATAATTTCTTATGCACCTTAGGGCATATAGGTAGCGACCCAAATTTTGACAAAGACCATTACTTTGATTATTTTGTGGATTGGATAGACTCTCCCGTAAAGGTGGTTTGCCCTCGCAGTCCCAAAACTTATGAATATAACGAAAAGGCTTATTCATGTCTTGCCAAATATAATCCGGATTTTATATGGATTGACGATGATTTGAGGCTTATATGGCACTCTCCCGGGTTTTATGGTTGTTTTTGTCCTATTTGTATGAAGGAATTTTCCGAAAAAATCGGAATGACCTTAGATAAAGATACCTTTAAAGAAATAACCAAAGGAAATTCTTCGGAGGTTATGTCTGTAAGGAAAAAATGGATAGAGTTTAACGGGGAAAGCCTAATAAACCTTGATAGGCATATAAGAAGAGTTGTTGATAAGATTAACCCTAATATTGAGCTTGGGCAAATGAGCCCGGATTACAATTATTCTCTCAATGCTTATAAAGGAATATCCGATGTCCTGTCCAGAGACGGTGAGATTAATGCCAAGTGGCGTCCCGGTGGTTTTTATAATAGAGATATTGACAAGACAAAACTACTTTTTAAAGGTGTCTATATAGGAAAGCAGATAGGAAATTATCCCACCTATATAAAAGATATTCAAGCAGAAGTAGAAAATGACCCTGATATACAAGTTCAAAAAGCTTCCTATTCTGTTGCTCTTGAATCTTGTATGGATATAGGTTTAGGTTCCACAGGTATTGCTTATAATGTGATGTCCCCGGGAAACAATAAAATTAAATTCTCTATGGCAGAAGCCAATGAAACCAGATACAGAGATATATTAAAGTATAGACCTTTTTATGAAAAATTGGCAAGCGAATTTAAAAGAAACGACACAAAAGGGGTATATCTAAACAATTGGAATACAGACCATACTTTATCTTTAAATATGGATAGTGGAAAATATTGGCTTGATGACGAACCCCATATTATGAATTTTGAGTTTTTTGAATTGGGTATTCCCATGTCTTACAACAAACAAACAAGCCCTGTCACCATGCTATATGACGAAAACGTCTATGGAATGGAAAAAGAAGAGATAATGGATATGCTTTCAAAAGGTGTCCTTATGGATGCAAGGTCTTTATCAATTCTTAACAAATTGGGGTATGGAGAATGGACGGGATTTGAAATTAATAATGAAATAAAAGGTGCTCATGAGTATTTTCTAAATCATCCGTTAAATGGAGATTATGAACATTACATCAGATATAATACAGTAAATGATAAAAACTTTTCAATAAGAAAAACTAATGATAAGGCACAGTATTTATGTGCATATACCAAAGACTTTGAAAATCCTTTTGAAATCCTTGGACAGTTGCAATATGGAATGGGTGTGTTTGAAAATTCTCTTGGGGGAAGAATATGTGTAAATGGTTTTCAGTATGATAAAGATATAGGAACTTTTCACAAGACCTTTCAATTGAAAAATGTTATTAAATACTTGTCAAGAAATTCTGTTGCTTTTGTTAAGACTTTTGGAGATATAATTGTATATGATAGGTCAGATGAAAAAGCAAAGTTATTACTTATTAATAATTCTTTTGATAATTTAGAAAATATGGAAATAGCTGTTCCTATGGATGTTCATAAGGTAAAAACCTTAGATATGGATATGAAGAAAAATGTTTTTGACAGAATCCTATACAAAGAGGGGTATTCATATTTTAACATAGGGGATATGAATAGGTTCACTCCGCTTTTGGTAGTATCGGAATAAAAAAGCATAAAGCAGAAAGCAGAAAGATCACCCCCCTAAATGTCTAGTCAAAAATCTTTAGTGATAAAGATTTTTGCCGTCGGTCACCGAAAAATCGTAGATTTTCCGGCTCTTGCTAAAAACGACAAGCAGTTGCCCAAATCCCAAAAAGTCTTGCTATGCTACGACTTTTCGGGAACCCTTGGTCGTTTTTATGAAAAAGCGATGCTTATTTCTCACCCCTAAAAGTTTTCGCTATTCGCTCAACTTTTTGGGGACCCCGAGATTGCCACAATTCAACCCCTAACGCAGTAGGGGGGACTAATTGTTAACCAGAGTCAGCCTTAAATTTTAAAGCTACCAAACCTTTGTGGTGCGAAGCACCACGTTTTTGTAATTTGTGATTTGTGATTTGTGATTTGATAAAATCAGTATTGCTTACTTTCTAATTTTGCCCTTTCTATATGTTCTTGTCGGCTTTCCTTTGACATATCGGCAAATTTGATACTGTATCCCCCAATTCTTACTATTACATTGGGATACAGCCCCGGGTTTTTGTGTGCTTTTTCTAAAAGTTCTATATTGGCAGAATTGACTTGTAATTGAAGGCCTTTTAGGGAAAGATAAGTTTTTATAAGACTTAAAACTTTTTCTTTATTTTTACCATCAAGCATATTGGCAGGGAAATAGAGGTCTAAGGGTTGTCCTCCTGTCATAAGATATTGAGGAAGGTTTCCTACAGATAAAACCACATCTGTATGAGAGGCTTCTCTTGTGGCAAGGGTAGGTCCCGTATTTTTATTTACAGGCTCACCTTTAATTCGTCCGTCAAGAGTGGAATAGAGATATAATCCGTATCTTACATTTGTATCAAGAGTGTGATATGAAGGAACATAGTGAATATTACCTTCGGACAGCTCTTTACATGCCCAAGCAAAGGTTTCTGTCAAGAAATTCGCAAACCAATCTGCAGTATATTTCTCCTTAGTGTTTTCTCCAAACTTTGGAACAGTTAAAATATCTTTTCTTAAATCCTCAAATCTTACGAAGTCCTTCACACATGCGTCTTTTATATCGGATAGACTGTAAACTCTCTCTTTGAAGCATTTTTCATATATTATGGCAAGGGCATTTGCTGTGTTGGCAAAGGCCATACATTCAACGGTAATATTGTGATATTTTACAGTCATAAAAGCTCTGTCCGTGAGGGTTTCTCGACAGCCTTCAAGAAGAGCGGATAACAAAGGATTTTGGTAATATTTGGAAGCATACTCTGTTTTGGCTTTTTGAACTTTTAAGGCTTTAGAAAGGAAATCTAAAAAGTATTGTTTATAGTTTTTAAGAATGTTTTCAATGGAATTAGGCTCTTTGTAGAGAACAGAGTTAATGGTTAAAACCTTATTAAAGGTCTCTCCCTTGTTCACTGCCATTTCCAAAGGTGCGTGAGTATTTATAACACAGCCCCACATATCGCTGATATCCTTTCCGGGAGTGCAAATCCCCATACAAGATGTAATGGCAAAGGTTTCTATATCCTCGTCGGATACTCCTCTTTCTTTAAGAGCTTTTATACAATTTTCTTCAGAATAAAATGTGGGTTGACCTATAGAGAATAAATCTTTATCTATAAACTTCAATAAAAATTCATCTTCTGTATTTTTTGTCACTCTGACTGTAATTATAGGAGCGGCACCCATAACTTTTCTTTCTGCTTTTAGGATGATTTCTGAGAGTTCATTTATTCCCTTTGGTCCTAAGGTGTGACCACCTATGTTGACAGCACAAGCTCCATCGTGGTTGAATTGGAGTTGTCTGAAAATAAATGCCAAAATATCTACAAAATAATCTTCGTTGTATTTGTCTTTGTCTTTGAGATAAAAAGGATAGAGAAATCTGTCTAAAGCCCCTATAGATATGGATCCGTATGAATCTTCTGCCATAGGAACAAGATTGTGCATAAACCACATACTTTGGCAAGCTGAAAGAAAATCGTAGGCAGGCAAGTAGGGGACTGTATCAAGAGCTTTTTGAAGAGAAGTGTTTTCTTTTGGGACAATGGTTTTAAACCTATCTGAAAGTTTTTGGCAAGCCTTGAGAGAATAGATCATTGCTTCTCCATATGCCTTTCTTTCAGTATCATTTGAAGCTTTAATTCTTTCTTCTATATCTTTTACATACCAAATAAGCCCATTGTTAATTACAGTTTCATAATCGTTACAAAAGTGAGCTAAGGTGTAATTGGTGCTTGTGGAAAGGTCTATGCAGATTTTGTTTAGATTGTTAATTTTTTCAGAGAAACAATTTTTTTCTGCAGGTCGTGGGTTCTCATATTTATCAGTTTGAGGGGGACAGGAAAACTCTCCGCAAATAGGGGTGTTGTTGTAAGATATATTACATTTTTCAATACATTCCCTAAAACCTTCCGCAAACTCCATAGGCGTAAAGTTTTTTAGGTTCTTGTTGTAAATGTTGTTGGAAAGGATATACATAGTTTTTTTCTCTATAAAGTTTATATGTTTCAAATCACAAATCACAAATTACAACACGTGGTGCTTCGCACCACAAAGGTTGGTGGGCTCCAAATAATGAATAATGCATAATGCGCAATGCATAATTAATGTATATTGAATAATAATCGTGGAGCTGACGCTCCACATATGTTGGCTGGCTCTAAGCTGTGTAGTCGCACTATGAAAATTAGACGCCGGTTTGTCCCGGGTGGGTGGGTTGCCCTCGAGGCTCCGAAAAGTTGAGCTTGCGAAACTTTTTGGAGAATGGGCTTTTTCCGCGAAAAATGGGGGGGACTTTGCGAAGCAAAGGACGGGGGCCTGCAGCCTAAATTCTGTAGACGCCCCTTTAAAATTTAGTCGCCGGTAAAAATATTATGCATTCATCATTAAATTATGCATTATTCATTATGCATTATTCATTATATTTTTTGCTTTTTGCTTTTTAAATTTGCTATTAGCAAATTTAACTTTTACTTTGAATATTTAGCCCAATCAGCATCAGTAAATAACTTTTTATCGTAGTTGATTTGGAATTGGGCTTGCATTATGATTTGTTGATACATAGAGCCTTCAAGGTATACTTGGCTTTGCACTTTCTCTTCTGTGGATAGACCTTTGTCAATATTGAACAGGGTTTTGTTTTCACCTTTGCAGTAAGCCATAACTTGCATTTGGTTATAGGCACCCCAAGCGGCTGTGGACATACCCATAAGTTGCATCATTTGGTTTACATCCAAAGGAGTATCGATAGTTGTGATTATGGTGGCAATTTTGCCGTCTTTTGTGTCTTTTACTTCTGTAAGGGTGGATTTTGCGTTTAGGCTGATACCGGAAACATTTGTGATACAATCCCAAGTTTCTCCAACTTTAACTTCCTTTGCTGGGAATATACCTGTAGCGGAAGCTAACTTTTGTGTGACTTCACCTTTTTCGTTCAAAACATTGTAAAGCTTTCCCTTTGGATCTATTTCAAAACCTATGGTTTTGGGCTTTACCATTTCGGATGTGGACATATCAGAACTTTTAATGTCTTTGATATCGTAGGAGATAATGTTTTTGGCAGTGCCTTCTTTGGTAATTTCTGAGGTGGTTTGGGTCATAATTCCGTCGAAGGTGCTTTTATAAGGGGTTACCTGTGACATAGTGTTCATCTGTCCGTTAATGTCGATTTTGGCGTAAGATTTTTGCACTTCTTTTGCTTTGAATTTGTAGCTTAAATCATAGGTTTGTTCAGTTGCTTCTTGGGCAAACAGAGTGGCTGCTATTAAAAGCAGTGTGATGATAGTTAAGATTTTTTTCATGTTTAGACCTCTTTTTATTATCTATATATATGACAATTTTGTTTATTAAAAACCTTCACTTATTTTGAAGATTTTTTAATAATTTTAAAATGGTGGAACTTTTTCTTGTTAATTACAGTCAAATAAAGTGAAAAATAAAAAAACTTGACAAAATTACGAATAATATGTTATAATATTTTTTGTATACACTTTTAGGAAAATGAATACTTTAATGGCAGTTCAAAATTATTACAAGGTTCTTGGATTAGATCCAAAAGCAACGAATAGTGAAATTAAAACCAGCTATCATAAATTGGCACGATTGTATCACCCTGACCTTCACAAAGGCAATCGTTACCATAATATGTTTATAGCTATTAATCAAGCTTATTCTGTTTTGCGTGACGAAAATTCAAGAAAGGCTTATGATTTTCTTTTGCGTGAACAGGAAGAGGCAAATAAGCCTACATTGACTTACGGAAACTTTAACCCTTCCACTATTTCCGTTGAGGAAGAGAAGCCAAAGGAAACTGTCGAAACTCCTAAGGTCACATATAAAAGGGCATATAATCCCAAAGAGTTTAATATGCATTTTGAGACAGCCAAGAAAGCTTATGACGAAAAGGCTTTTGTGGATGCTATGAATGAGATTAACGTAGCTCTTGAAATGAATCCCAAATCCTTTATGGCTCACGAACTCAAGGGAGATATATATATAGTTTACAAGAACTATTTCGAAGCTTTAAAAGAGTTTGAGTTATCCTTTAAATACAACAAGAAAAACACAGATCTTCAAGATAAAATAGAGCTATGTCATGAAAAGTTAAAGCCTAAGAAACAAACTTTTCTGTCAAGACTGAAGAGAAAACTCTTTGAAGATCCTGACGCTTGATAAAACGACATCAAAATAACAGATGTCGTTTTTTTTATATTTATACAGCCTAATTGTTCTGTTAACTAAGTTCTGAGATGTCCAATCGTAAAATTTGCAGTTTTGCAAATTTTACTCCTGACCACCCACCACAATCCAAATCCCTAAAAGTTTCGCAAGCTCAACTTTTTTGGGTCTAGTCAAAAATCTTAAATTTCACCCCTAAAAGTTTTCGCTATTCGTAGGGCTTTTTGGGGATCTCGAGATTGCCGCAATTCAACCTTGGATAAAAGGAATTTGCGAAAGCAAATTCAGTTCAAAGAGGGTGAAATTAAATTTAAAACAACAGTTTCTTTCTTACTATACCCACAAGGGTTAAGCCCGGGATTTTCTCTTGGAACAGAGTAAAAATCTCGGTAGGTTTGGCGGAATTCTTTTCGTGAAGAAGTGTTGCTATTACAGAATCTCCCGCAATTTCTAAATTTTCTATGAGAGGACGGATATTTAGATTCTTTTTCTTTTTTTCCTTTGTTCGCTCTGTAATTATCTCTTCCATGCCAAGAAATTCTTCACACAAATCTATTAATTTGTTTTTATCTCCGCCTTTAGTTTTCAATTCGTAAATGCTTTTGGTAGGTTGGCTTATTCTTTTTTCTTCTTTAATGATTTTAACTGTTTTAAGTCTTATGTCTAGGGGAAGTGCTTTGTTGAGACGATTTAAAATCTCATTTTCGTCGCAAGGATAATAGATTCTCATGGCGAAAATATCCTCTTCGCATTCCGCCCCCAAAGGCAGAGGCATAGGCAGAGAGATTTTCGGGTGAGGGTTAAAGCCTTCGGAATACCAAACCGGGACTCCTGAGATACGGACTGCTCGTTCAAATATAGCCATTAAGTCCAGGTGACCTATAAATTTTAGATTATTCTTTTTGGAAAAGGTAAATATAGCTGTCCCTGTGTTAGGTCCTTTTTGTTGTGCTTTCACCTTTATTTTATAATCATTATTTTTCCCTTGAATAGGTGGGCAAATGTTAAAGATTTTCTTTATACCGCATCCTGAGCAGGAAGCATATCTGCAAGAGGGGGTTGTTACGGCTTCCTGTGCTTTTTTATCTTCATTTATGAGAAACTTTTTGGAAACTCCCGCACTTATGTTATCCCAGGGGAGTTTGTCTTGGTAGTTAAAGGATCTATATGCATATTGATTTATGTCTGTATTTGATAATTCTGAGGCTTTTTCCCAAATGTCTGAGCTATAACTGTCCTGTTCCAAATATGCCCCGTTTTTGGCAGCGTAAAATATTAAATCCCCGATTTTTTCATCACCTCTTGCAAGGGCTGCTTCAAGGTTGGAAGTTTCCGGGTTATGCCAACTGATTTGGACAGCTTTGTTCCAAACGTTTTCCCTCAGAAGTTTGATTTTTCTCTCCAAATTTTCTTTTGTATCCATAGGTCTCCATTGGAAAGGAGTGTGTGGTTTTGGCACAAAGGGAGAAATGGTCACTCTCAATGTCAGCCCGGCTTTTAGGGATTTTGATAGGGACATAACCTTTTCTATAAGTTTTCCAATGCCGATTATGTCATCATCGGTTTCGTAGGGGAGCCCAATCATAAAATACAGCTTTATGGTTTTCCAACCGCACTCTATGGCACTTTTAACAGCACTGAGAAGGTCATCTTCCGTAAGGTTTTTGTTAATAACATCTCGGAGCCTTTGGGAGCCGGCTTCGGGAGCGAAGGTTAGTCCGGATTTTCTTATTTTTGAAATGGAATGAGCCATTTCCACGCAGTCTACATCAGCTCTTATGGAAGGGAGAGATATCCCCACTTTATTATCTAAATAGGCTTCCGTTAAGTCTTCAATCAAAGGCTTAATTAGGGAGTAATCTGTAGAGGAAAGGGAAGTGAGAGCTATTTCTTCATAACCTGTGGAGTTAATAAGGGTTTCCGCTTGTTTTAGAAGAGTGTCTTTGTCCCGCTCGCGCAAGGGACGAGTGACCATTCCTGCTTGGCAGAAACGACAACCTCGAGTGCAACCTCTCATAATCTCTAACATAACTCTGTTGTGAACAACGGATATGTGGGGGACAATGGGATTTGTGGGAAAAGATGCGGAGTTGAAATCATTGACCTTGGCGGCAGTTATAATTTGGTCTTTATGGATAGAGGGAACATAGACGCTGTCGCATAAAGAGATAGCTTTTAAAATATTAGATCTGTTACCCTTGTTTGCCAAATATGCGTTTTTGATGTTTATAATAATATCTTCACCGTCTCCTATACAAAAGGCATCTATGAAAGGTGACATGGGAGCCGGGTTGAAAGCACAATGCCCTCCGGCTATAATTATGGGGTGGTTATTGTTTCTGTCTTTGGAATAGAGGGGAATGTTTCCCAATTTCAACATGGCAAGTAGGGTGGTATAGCAAAGCTCGTATGCCATGGCAAAACCTATTATGTCCAGATCTTTTATGGGAGTTTTTTCTTCCAAGGTCCACAGGGGGATACGCTCTTCTTCCATTAAGGCTTTCATATCCTTGTCCGGAGCGTAAACTCTTTGACAGAAGGTGTCAGGCTCTTTGTTAAGAATGTCGTAGAGGATTTTTAAACCCAAGTTGCTTTCCCCAATCTCATATATATCGGGAAAAGCTAAAGCCATATTAATGGTGGGGTTTTCCTTATGAACTTGGTGAAGCTCCCCACCTATGTATCTGGCAGGTTTATTCACCTTGTGAAGATTTTTATCTAAAAAGCTGTTTATCATTTTATAGGTTTAGTAAGAATGGATTTCCTTTTTTTTCTGCTTTTATGGTGGAAGGCTTACCGTGTCCGGGATAGAGTATGGTGGTGTCGGGCAAGGTCCATACCTTTGTTTTAACACTGCTAAGGAGAGTTGCCATATCTCCTCCCCACAGATCCGTTCGTCCTATGGATTGGTTGAAAATCAAATCTCCGCAGATTAACCCATCAGAGGTAAGGAATGAGAGAGAGCCTTTGGAATGTCCCGGAGTGGCAATAACTTTTACAACTTCGGAGCTTAAGTTGATGGTGTCTCCCTGATCTACATTAATAATATTATCTATTTCTTCATATTCATTTTCGTTAAATCCGTATGCAACGGCTTGGTCGTAGAATAAATCAAAGAGCTCAATGTCTTTTTCGTTGAGATATACGGGGACCTTGTAGTGATGGGAAAGTTTACCGCAGGCAAACATGTGGTCAAAATGTCCGTGAGTAAGCCAAATTTGAGTAGGTTTTATTTCAAATTGGTTTATTTTTTCAATTATAAAATCAAAATCTCCACCGGGGTCTACAATAGCAGCTTCATTGGTTTTTTCGTCATGTAAGAAATAAGTGTTGGTGGAAAAGGGGCAAGTTAAAATCCAGTTTATCTTCATAGTATTTACCTTTTATTATCTTAAATAGGAAATAAAAAAAGAAGATTGCTAAAATTAAAAATAAAAAATATGTCAGTCAACAAAAGGGAAATATAAGGTTAAAGAATCATATTTTTTGTTTCACATTTTATATCTTTTATTTAAGCAAACAAGTTTTTTTTATTTCACTTTTTTAGCGTGAATTGTAATTGACAAATATATTAAAAAAGGCTGTAAAATACAGCCTTTGGTCGGGGAGACAGGATTTGAACCTGCGACCCCCTGTTCCCAAAACAGGTGCGCTACCAAACTGCGCCACTCCCCGAAATGTTTTTTTATATTAAAAATAATAATAA
>JAFSVJ010000035.1 GCA_017445025.1 Abditibacteriota bacterium
AACTTCAGAAGGACGAGAAAGAGTAGCTAATGTAGCTAAAACACCACCCGGAGCACATGTCACCAAAACAGCATTAGCTGCATAAGAAGAACCGGGATATCCAAATCCAAAATCTTTAACGATTTGAGATTTTCCGGCAGCGGAAGGACAACAGAAAATACCACCATTCTTTACATAAGGCCATAGTTGATATACAAAGCTTGACTTATAACCGTTGCTATTGTCAACAGTCATGTCGGCATATGTATTCCAAGTTCCGGCAGGAAAGGCCTCGTCATAATCGTCAACATAAAGCTGTAAGGCTGTTCCCAACTGCTTCATATTTGACAAACATGCACTTTGTCTGGCTTTTTCTCTTGCTTGTGCGAAAACTGGGAATAGAATTGCAGCAAGAATGGCAATTATGGCTATAACCACCAACAATTCTATTAGGGTAAAACCTTTTTTAATTGTGATCATATTATGATCCTCCTATATTATTTATCAAATAAAACAAAAGTCGTTCAACAATTTTAATATAATATTGAACATCTTTTTGTCTTATCTATATATATTATACCATAATTAAAAATATTTGTCAAGGGTTTTAGCAATATTTATCAAAAATAATTGTTGAACGACTTTAAAATTTGACAAAAAACATATAAATGTGGTATAAATTATATAGGAGATAATTATGACAAAAAAACAAATTGTAATAGATTATATATTAAATAACATAAACAAAGGCACTTGGAAGCCGGGGCGTAGGATTCTTAGTGAAGAAGATATTGCCAAATATACCAATGTTTCCAGAAACACAGTCCGTGAAGCTACAATTACCCTTACAAGTCAAGGAATTTTAGAGCGTCGACACGGCAGCGGAACTTTTGTTATTGAAAATAATGACAAAAGAAAATATATTATAATTTTATATAGCAATTTCTTCTTTAAATATATTATCGGAACAACTTACATATACATCATAGAAAAAATAAAAGAAAAATTAGAAAGTATAAATCAAATCCCTCTCTTAATTGAGTGCGGAAAAGAAAACGAATGTCTTAATATTGATCCTGACCAAATTTCCGCTGTTATAAAAATAACACAAGATCCATCTTGTTTGGACCAAATTTACATTGATAATAACATACCGATTATAGAATTTGGTAATGATGATACTGAATTTTCATCGGTTAAAGAAGATACTCTTCTTCAATTTTCTCTCCTTGATGAGTTAATCCAAAAGTATAATTTTACCGATTTACTGATTTTTAGTAAAAATTATTTAGATAAAACTCATATTGCAACCTCTATTTTTCTTTTATACAATTTATATTTCCAATCTAAAGGGTATAACATTTTTCTTGTCAATAATTCAGCAGATCTCCGTGACGCAAAAGATGTAATAAAAAAAGGGTTAAGTTCAATAAAAAAGATACCTGATGCAATAATTTTTCTCGATGATAACGTATATAAACAAGGGTATGAAGTATACCCTCTGTTTGATGACCTGCTCAAAAAAACTAAACTCATTGTCTTCTCTAATGGCAACGAAAATTATAATCCTCAATACAAAACCTGTAAAATAACCATAGATTTGGATGAAATAGTTGAAGCAATTTACAGCTTAACAAAAGCTAATATTAACAAAGAATTTCAAGTAAAAAAGAATATAATCATAAAACCCAAAATCATTGACGAAGAAAATCTCGTATAAAAAAAGAGCCTTTCGGCTCTTTTAAATTTACCAAAAAGCACAAATTTAAGGAAAATTTAAATATAAAAAAAAGAGCCTTTCGGCTCCTTTAAATTTACCAAAAAGCACAAATTTTTATAGAAATTTTTCCATTATGTTGAATGAAAATTTCTGTTTTGAAAAATAGATTCTCAGAGAGAATCGGTGGATTTGGCAATAATTTTTCTTAAAATGAGACTTTTTAAAGAAAAATTTCATTTTATGGAAAAGGATGCCAAAGACAATTTTTCATCTACAAAATTGAAATGAGACATAAGGGAAGTAAATTTCGTATATAAAAATTTAGGGATTTTTGAGAAAATTTAAAAACAAAAAAAGAGCCTTTCGGCTCTTTTAAATTTACCAAAAAGCACAAATTTAAGGAAAATTTAAATATAAAAAAAAGAGCCTTTCGGTTCTTTTAAATTTACCAAAAAGCACAAATTTAAGGAAAATTTAAATATAAAAAAAAGAGCCTTTCGGCTCTTTTAAATTTTATGTTTATTGAAGATCTAAGGCTATATAATCCTCTCCTCTTAACACTATTAAAGTAATGGAAGAATCGCTGTTTAGTTTCTTCATGACATCATTAAACTCTTGAACGGACTTTACAACCGTTCCGTTAATCTTTGTGATAATATCCTTAGGTTGAACACCTGCAACTTGAGCGGCTCCGCCTCTGGTAACGCTCTTAACCACAACACCTTCCACATCAGCAGCTATATTGAACTGAGCCTTAATCTCACCGGTTAAATCGGTTAAGCTCATACCCAAATCCAATTCAGTTTTAGCTGTAGGTTGAACATCACTGTTTGGCAATTCCCCAACCTTTACTTCCAAAGTTTCCTGCTTTCCGTCACGAATAACCTTGGTCTTAACTGTCTTGCCCGGCTCAATGGCTTCCACAACTCTACGCAAATCAACAGGGGTCTTAATGGGCTTTCCGTCAATTTCAACAATTACATCTTCCACTTTCATACCTGAATCAGCTGCGGGAGTGCCTTTTGAGAAAGATTTCACATAAGCACCCTCTTTAACACCCAAACGTTTCTGTTGAGCATTGGTTAATTTTGTAGTAACTACACCAAAGTAGCCTCTAACCACTTTACCGTCTTTAATCAGTCTTTCTATAACAAACTTAGCTGTATTAACAGGCACCGCAAAACCAAGTCCCACGGATCCTCCACTAGGGGATGCTATGGCAGAGTTAATACCTATAACTCTTCCCTTCAAATCCACCAAAGGACCACCGGAGTTTCCCGGGTTTATAGACGCATCGGTTTGAATGGCATCGGGGTAATATGTGGCATCGTCACCGGCACCGCCAACGGCAAACTCTCTTGACAAACCTGAAATAACACCGGTTGTAATTGTGTTTTGAAAACCGTAAGGGTTACCTATTGCCATTACCCACTGACCTACTTTAAGCTTATCACTGTCACCCATTTCAATGGCTTTTAAACCATCAGCCTTAATCTTTACAAGAGCAAGGTCTGTTCGAGAATCTATCCAAGCTTCACCGGGGAATTCTCTTCCGTCATTTAAAACCACGGTTATCTTTTCCGCGCCTTTCACCACATGGGTGTTAGTAACGATATATCCTTTTGAATCAACAATAAAGCCTGTTCCCTTTCCTTGAGTTTTTCTAATCTCAGTTTTAGGTTGAGGGCTTCCGCCAAAGGGATTAAATCCAAAAATGTCAAAGGGATCAATGGCTTGAGAAGTCTGAACCGTAGACTCGGAAATTATATTTACTACACAAGGTGCTAATTTTTCTGACAATTCTTCAAAAACTGTTTCCATGTTTTGGGCAAAGGCACCTATGCTCAAAGCCAAAATAATGAAAACAAAATATATTTTCTTCAAAACATATCCTCCTACTTATTATTTTCGTTATCTCCATCTATAAAAAATAATCTGCCGGTGCCGGGGCTAACAGGTTCCTCTTCTTTTTGAATAACCACATATCTGTATTGATATTGATACTCTTCTTTATCTCTGTTCTTTAAATTATCAAAAGAAAAAGCCCCATTACTCATAGCAATTATGACACAAATAGCCAAACATATCAAGCAAAAGATTATTCGAGACTCAGACTTAGCCTTATTTTCGTCACAAGAAACATATGATCCCTTAAACATACCGCATAGCTTTTCGGAAAACTCCGGGGAAGGCTCACTTTCTTCTGTGGAATATATTCTCAAAGCCTTCTTTACCAGCAATATGTCTTCATATTCCTTCTTGCAACAAGGACAAGTGTCTAAATGGTCCCTCACTTCATTATGTAATTTTAGGTCAAGCTCATTATCAATATATTCGCTGAGCAATTCCATTACAGTTTGGCAATTCATAATTTATCAATCTTATCTTTTAACTTTTTTTCCAATGCTCTTTTAGCCCTACGAATCAATGACTTAAAGTCATCCTCATCTATTTCCAATTCCTCTGCGGCTTCAGCATAAGTTTTATCTTCAAAATATATACTGATTATAGCATATCTGCAATCCGGTTCCAATTTTTCAATAGCTTCTTGGATAATAGCATTTAATTCTTCTCTGTCTACTTTTTCTAAAAGATCCACAGGATGAGGAACATCCATACCGGCGCCACCATAATAAGTTTCTAAACTATCGTAAGGTATTTCCTTTTTTGCTTCTTCTTTAACTTTTTTATACCATAAATTTCTCATTATTGTATAAAACCAACCTTCAAATGGACGTTTGGGGTTATAACTTTTCTCATTTTTCAAGGCTTGATCGTAAGCATCTTTATACAAATCCCAAGCTTCTTCCTCATTAAGAGTTAATTTATAGGCTTTTTTCAACATATCTTTTTCAAATTTATCATACCATTCTTTATAACTCGGAGTATACCTTTTTCTGGGATTTCGCCCATCAAATATTGTAATCATCTGAAGAACTCTCGGTTCTTCAGGATAAATCAAATCAAAGAAAACTTTAAAAGATGACTTTAATTGTTGGGAAATTCTGTTAAAAAAATTTAATGAAGGTTCAACTCTCTCCTTTGCAAAAGATTTTAAAATATTGTCTAAAGACACAACATTCTCACGTTCTTTTCTGCAATTTGGACAGTTTTGGAGATGTTCCTTCACATGGTCTTTTTGTTCATCATCAAGCTCATCATTGACATAATCGTTAAGTAATTCTCTAACTTCATTACAATCCATTTATATTCCCTCATCAAAATTAAAATCAAAAATCAAAACAGAAAGTGCTAACTTTTAAATTGATTATTGATTATTAATTATTGATTTTAAAATACCACCCCCCCAAGCTTTAGATCCCAAGGGTTCCCGAAAAGTTGAACATAGTGAAACTTTTTGGGAATGGGGGTTAGGGATTTGAGCTTAGGGGGTCCAAAAATTAATCTTTAAGTTTCTCTTTTATCATATTTCTTGCTCTATGGATTCGTGAGCGAACGGTTCCTATGTTTGTGTTTGTTATTTTGGCTATTTCTTCATAGGACTTGCCGTCAATATCTGCCAAAACCAAAACATCCCTAAATTCTGGCTTCAGTTCTGCCAAAGCCTTTTTGACTTGTTCTCTTCTCTCTTCCAATAAAACAACTTCGTCGGGACGCAGGGAATCATCAGCAACCTCAATGGCAACTTCACCCTCTTTGGTCTTTATAGTGTCGTCAAGACTTGTAAATTTCAAATTAGAATTTTTGTATTTGGCACTTTTTCTGTATTCGTCAATCCAAGCATTTTTCATTATTTTGTTAAGCCATGCTTCAAAAGGACTGTTGGGGTCATAGGTGTCAAAAAATCTGAATGCTCGAAGAAAAGTCTCTTGAACCAAATCTTCCGCATCTTCCCTGTGATTGGTTAGGCCATAGGCTGTTTTATAAGCGTTTTCGTAATGGGCTTTTACAAGCAAATTGAAGTCCATTCTTCTGCCGGATATACCGGCTTGTCTTAAGGCTCTTATATTTGTCATAATCGTTTCTCCTATATTTCTATACGTTATAGGTGGGAAATTAGTTCCCATTTTTTTATTTTTTCTTTTTCACTTTCAATTATATGACAATTAAACCTTCAAAAACCTTCGCTAAAAAACAAAAAAATAAAAAAATTATCGAATAAAATTGGTAAAAGCACCTCGCTCTACTTCCGGCTCCTGAATCTCTGCTTTTTCCTTTAATTTCAAAATATAGGATATGGAATTGGCAAGGTTTCTCATAGTTTGCAAACCTTCTTCGTCCTTTACACACTCACCGGGAGCGCCACCGTGAACAGAGTTCCAATAAGTTGACCCCGCAACTATCATATTTGATATAAAGAAATATTTGTTAAGCTCATCAAAAGTTGCACTGGCTCCTCCCCGTCTGCAACATACCACAGAAGCGCCTACTTTAAATTTCAACTCTCCTCCCGCAACATAAAAAGCTCTGTCCAAAAATCCTTTAAAGGTTCCGTTTACACTTGCATAATATACGGGAGAGCCTAAGACTATGGCATCAGCTTCTTTCATTTTCTCTATAATTTCATTGGCACCATCGTCAATGACACATTTGCCCAGCTTTCCGCAAGCGCCGCAAGCATGACAACCGGTTAACATTTTTGAGCCCACTTCTACTATTTCAGCCTCTATACTTTGAGCATCAAAAACTTTTTTCATTTCATTTAATGCGGTAAATATATTACCCTCTTTTCTCGGTGAACCGTTTAACAATACAACTTTCATTTTTATCTCCTATTATTTCATTTTTGGGAAACCTATTTGCCTTAGGGCTTCGTATGTGACAACAGCCACTGTATTGGACAGATTAAGACTCCTCTCACTTGATTCTATCATTGGCACTCTTATGGCACTGTCACCATACTTTTCATGAATAAAATCCGGCAACCCGGAGGACTCTTTCCCAAATATTATAAAACAATTATCTCCATAAGTGACATCTGTATAAATCTTTGAGCCGTGAGTGGTGGAAATAAATATTTTTTCTTCACCATATTTATCCAAAAATTCATAAATATCACCATGAATTTCCAAATTAAGATATTTCCAATAGTCCATTCCCGCTCTTTTAAGGGCTTTTCCGGAAAGGTCAAACATATAAGGCTTTATCAAATGTAGTTTGGAGCCGGTTAAAACACAAGTTCTTCCTATATTTCCCACATTTTGCGGCATCTCCGGACTGTATAAAACTATATTAATCATATCTTTATATTTTTTCCAAAACCCTACTTACGCTTCGGGCCACCCCTTCTACCATAATATAACCGGATTCTTTACAACCGTCACCTACAAGATAAAGGTTAGGATAATTGGTGGTCACATCAATGTCTGTGCCCTGAGCAGCATAATTTGCGGGCCATCTTTCTGTATAATTACAAACTCTTAAAAGCTTTAATTTATCTACTTTTTCCCTGCCAAATATTTCAGCCAATTCCTCTTTGGCATTTTTCATATCTTCTTTAAGATTTCCTGACGAAGCAAAGCAAGTTGAACACAAATATTTACCTTCAGGGGCTAAGGTTTTATCATAAACCGATTGACATACCACACCGGGTATATATTTGGTTCCTATACAAATCATTATTCCTGACCACTTATATATAGGTTCATCACTGCCAAAATGCATAGCCACGCCACAAGAAGGTTTAAGAGGTTCTTTTAAGTCAACAGCATTATTACAAATCTCATTAAGATAATTAGGATTGCCATTGTAAACTATCTTATCAGCAAAATAATCTTCATTTCCTCTGACACCTTTTAAGACACCCTCTAAAGATATGATTTCTGTGACTTTTTCCTCTGTTTTTATCTCTCCCCCATTACCCAAAATTATGTTTTTTAAATCTTCCATAAAGGCACCGCAACCACCTTCCACATAACCGGGATTGTGAAAACGAGCCATAGTTTGAATAACGGATATATACTCTTTTGCTGAAATTTGATCTAACAACAAACCCATAGAAAATCCACTGAAACTATTAAAAAAGGAATAGGTTTTGTCAGTTATATATCCTTTCTTTAAATAGGCGTCCATAGTGATATTGGGGTCCATAAGAGATACTTTCTCACCTATGAGTTTTGTCATGGTCCCAAATTCCATAAAGTTAAAGAGTGACATAAGGTCCTGAGCGTGGTTTAATCCGTAAAATCTTCCTTTATATGAATAAAGACAAATTCCGGGAAAACTTTTGATTCTGTTAATACCCAAAGATTGTGCCAATTTTCCCAGTGCACCATTGGCACCATAAGGAATAGTATGAAAAGCTCCTGTAGGAACCTTATACCCTTCTATATCATAAGAAGAAAACCTTCCTCCTATTCTGTTATACTGTTCCAAAACCAAAACTTTTTTGGTCTTTGACAAAGAGGCTGCGGTAAGCATACCACCCAACCCGGAACCTATTACAATTACATCATAATTCATAGTCACGTCCTAATTATAATCAAAAATAGAAAATCAAAAATCAAAAATGGAAAATCAAAAATCAAAAATGGAAAATGCAAAATGCAGAATGCAAAATTAAATGAAAAATGAATAATGTCACCCCCCTTCGACTTTGGCTGTTGGCTTAAATATTTAGGCTTCTATCATAAATTTGCAATTCTATGCAAATTTATTCCTGACCACCCACCGTCTTCGACGGTCCCCCCTCCTTCCAAATCCCTAAAAGTTTCGCAAGCTCAACTTTTTGGGGTCTAGTCAAAAC
>JAFSVJ010000036.1 GCA_017445025.1 Abditibacteriota bacterium
AAGGGGGGTGATATTATTCATTTATCATTTAATTTTGCATTATGCATTTTGCATTGTGCATTATTTAAAATTCGAAATTTTTGAAAAAAATTTCTAAAAATTTATTTTGCATTATGCATTTTGCATTGTGCATTATTTAAAATTCGAAATTTTTGAAAAAAATTTCTAAAAATTTATTTTGCATTATGCATTTTGCATTGTGCATTTTTAACTACCCCCCTTTATTTTTTTGTCAAATTGTGGTATAATATATATGGGCGTTTTTTAATTTTTGCAAAATTTTAGTTGTTAAATCTAAATTTTGTGTTAACACCAAATAAATTTATTTTTATAGGAGAGATGAGTTCATTTACTCACATGTGTAAAAACAGCGTGTCTGTTTTTTGTTGTTGGAGTTTTGCTCATATTTAAGAATGAGAAGAACAAGAGTTAATCAAGAGACTCCTTTTGGTGCAGTCAGAATGGGTGTCATAGATATTAGTGTTAATACTGTCAAGCTTTTGATTGCAACCAAACAAATGAATGGGAAAATAGATTTTGATAAGGATGAATCTACAATTAATCTTTTATCTAAAATTATAAGAACCCAAAAATGTATTAAAGGCGAGGCCCTTGATAAATTAATGGAATGTCTCAATCAATATTTGGCTATTGCTCTCAAATATTGTGAACCGAGATTTACTAAAATTATTTCCGCAGAAGTGTTGACAGAAGTTGATAACAAAGATGAAATCTTAGAAAAAATAACAGCTCTGTGGTTTGAGAGAGTAGAAACAGCTCTCTATGACAGAATTGCTCTTTGGGAAAAAGAAATGAAAAAGCCCAAAAAAACAGAATCGAAACCTTCCTCAACAAAAGATCCGGATAAAGTTCGTAAAGATTTTATGAGATTTAAAGATCACATAAGAGAAAAATATAATCTGGAACTGGATGAATTTTTACAAAACAGAGATCTCATATTGGAATTTATCCACGAAGAATATCAGCCGGATATTACTTTTTATTCAAGAGATGAATGTATCAAATTATACTACAACTTAATTTTTAACGATATTCAAAAGAGTCATCGTTATAAATTTACTCCCAATTCCACAATAGTAGACCTAACCGGTGATAGTGTTAATGTTGTTCAGTGTGAAAATGGGGAGATTGTGTCTTCTGAGTCCTTTAATATAGGTATATTAAGTTATACAGATAAATATATTAAAGATGGAAATGTAGATAAGAAAGATATACCTCTAATCAGAAAGCCCGCACACAGATTTTTTAATGAGAATATGGATATTGCTATTCCCGAGAATATTATTTTTGTGGGTGGAAATGCCATTAACATAGCCAGAATTTGCAGAGAAGTCCCCGTTACCCGCAGTAATGATGTTCACGGATATATAATTAAAAAATCAGATTTGGAAATTTTGCTTGAAGGTTTGTGTGCATTATCCTATAAAAAGAGAAATACTCTTATAGGTTTGCAGGAAGGCAGACAGAATACTATTCTTTCCGCTTGTATAATATTGTTGGAATTTATGGATAGGGTAGGGGAAGAACAAGGTGTTCTTTCTACCTATGGCTTGAGACATAAGAAAATAATCGATCTTTTGGAAGAAAATTACGAAATAGAAAAGAAGAAGAGAGATTTTGAAGAGTTTAGGGCCAAATACCCTGACGCCAATATTTAATGCACAATTCACAATGCACAATGCACAATAAATTCTTAGAAATTTATTTCATAAATTTCGTTTTATTTATTTTTTTAGTTTATTATTAATGGAGGATTAAATCCAAAGTATGGAATACACAAAAGAAGTTGAGATTATGTGTCCCGTAGCTAAGGGATGCAATCACGGACCTGCTCCAATTCCCGAAGAAGGAAAATGGGTTCAGGCAAAAGAAATTAAAGATATTTCCGGAATGACTCACGGTATAGGTTGGTGTGCACCACAACAGGGTTGTTGCAAATTATCTTTAAATGTTAAAGACGGTATTATTCAAGAAGCCTTAGTTGAGACATTAGGTTGTTCAGGTATGACTCACTCTGCCGCTATGGCAAGTGAAATATTGCCCGGCAAAACCATTCTTGAAGCTCTTAATACAGACCTTGTTTGTGATGCTATTAACACAGCTATGAGAGAATTGTTCCTTCAAATAGTTTATGGTAGAACTCAATCTGCTTTTTCTGAAGGTGGTTTAACTATTGGTGCCGGTCTTGAAGACTTAGGTAAAGGTTTAAGAAGCCAAGTGGGAACTATGTATGGAACTCTTGCAAAAGGTCCCAGATACCTTGAAATGGCTGAAGGCTATGTCACAAAGGTAGCTCTTGATGAAAATAATGAAATTATAGGTTATCAATTTGTAAAAATCGGTCCTATGATGGAAGCTATTAAGAAAGGCGTAGATGCAAAAGAGGCTCTTGAAAAGAATACAGGAACCTATGGTCGATTTGCTGATGCTAAAAAATACATTGACCCAAGACACGAATAGGAGAGAAAAATGGCTTTATTTGAAAGTTACGAAAGAAGAATTAAGAATATTCAAGCTGTATGTGATAAATACGGTATTAAAGATATTGAAGAAGCTAAAACTATCTGTGATGGCAAAGGTGTTGATGTTTACAAGTTAGTTGAAGGCATTCAACCTATATGTTTTGAAAATGCAAAGTGGGCATATATTTTAGGTGCAGCCATAGCTATAAAGAAAGGTCAAACAAACGCTGCTGACATAGCTGAAACCTTAGGTGAAGGTTTACAAGCTTTCTGTATTGACGGTTCTGTTGCTGACGACAGAAAAGTTGGTATAGGTCACGGAAACCTTGGTGCTATGCTTCTTCGAGATGAAACCAAATGTTTTGCATTTCTTGCCGGTCACGAGTCCTTTGCCGCTGCTGAAGGTGCTATAGGTCTTGCTAAGTCTGCAAACAAGGCAAGAAAGGAACCTTTGAGAGTCATTCTTAACGGTTTGGGCAAAGATGCTGCTTATATTATTTCAAGAATAAACGGTTTTACCTATGTTAAGACAAAATTTGATTATTCAACAGGAAAGTTAAACATAGTTGAAGAAAAACCTTTCTCCGATGGTGAGAGAAGCAAGGTTAGATGCTATGGTGCCGATGATGTTCGTGAAGGTGTTGCCATAATGAAATACGAGGGAGTTGATGTTTCTATTACAGGTAATTCAACCAACCCCACAAGATTCCAACACCCTGTAGCCGGAACCTATAAAAAAGAATGTATGGAAACAGGAAAGAAATACTTCTCAGTTGCCTCCGGTGGTGGAACAGGTAGAACTCTTCACCCGGATAACATGGCTGCCGGTCCGGCTTCTTATGGTATGACCGATACTATGGGAAGAATGCACGGTGATGCTCAGTTTGCCGGTTCTTCTTCAGTTCCCGCTCACGTTGAAATGATGGGATTTTTAGGAATGGGAAACAACCCAATGGTAGGTGCCACAGTTTCCGTTGCTGTTGAAATCTCCAAAGCAATGCAAAAGTAAAGAATATGATTAAAAATAAGAGTGCTATAGGCACTCTTATTTTTAATCTTAAAAAGGTGACAATATGGATACTTTAGATTATGCCAAAACACCCGGTGATACATCTTGGTTTGTGCGAGACAGATTTGGGTTGTTTATACATTTTGGTTTATATTCATTACCTGCCCGAAAGGAATGGGTTATGAGGCTTGAAAATATACACCCTGACGAATATGAGAAATATTTTAAACATTTCAATCCGGATCTTTATGACCCTAATTTATGGGCAGATTTGGCATATAAAGCGGGAATGAAATATTATGTCATAACTACCAGACACCACGAGGGATTTTCTTTGTGGGACACCAAATATTCTGAGTATAAATCAACCAACACTCCTTACGGAAAAGATCTCTTGCATCCTATGGTAGACGCCTTTAGGAGCAGAGGATTAAAAACCGGTTTTTATTATTCATTACTGGATTGGTATCATCCCGATTATATAATTGATTATTTCCACCCACTGTGTGACTTGCCCAAAGAAGAAGTATTGGCAATGAACGCCAAGAGATGTCAGGCAAAGTATAATAAATTTATGAGAGATCAGCTGACAGAGTTATGCACGGAATTTGGGAAAATTGATGTGTTTTGGTTTGATTTTGAATATGGTATATCTTACGAAGATCACAATTCCATAGTGGAGCCTTATGTCAAAAACTGTCCCTATTTGACAGGCAAGTGGGCAAAAGATTTTGAGTGTAAAGAGCTTATAGATTTAGTTAGAAAATATCAACCTGATACTGTTATTGACAAGAGATTTAACATTTATGATGATACAGGTAAAGTTATTGATTATTCTGATTTTATAGCTATGGAGCAGACCATACTTGAGGAAGCACCGAGGAACGAAAAGGGTGAGAGAATCCCTTGGGAAATATGTATGACCTTTTCCGGATATTATGGTTATGACAGAGATGAAATCAAATGGAAAACCACCAAGCAAGTGTTGAACAGTTTAATTAAGATTGTGGCAAAGGGAGGTAATTTCTTATTAAATGTAGGTCCCACAGGTAGGGGAGAGTTTGACGAAAGAGCTGTTAGGATTTTGAAGGAAATCGGTGAGTGGATGAAATATAACAATCAGTCCATCTACGGTTGCGGAGAACCACCCAAAGGAATTGAGGCTTGTGAAGGCACAGCCTTGACCTATAACCCGGAAAAGAATAGATTGTATGTTCATCTGCTGGATTACCCGGAGTTGGGTTGTGCTTTTGTTAAAGGTATAACAGGAAAAGTTGAATATGCTCAGTTTTTGCATGATAAATCAGAAACGAGAATTAACTATATGCCGGGACAGGTGGGTGAAGTGCCTTCGAGCAATAAGGAATTAGTTTTCTTTAACGTTCCAATCCAAAAGCCAAACGTAGAAATACCTGTAATTGAGGTTTTCTTGAAGAGCTAAAAAGAGTGCTTTTTGGTGATTTGTCATTTTTTAATGATGGGATTTTTAGGGATGGGAAACAACCCAATGGTAGGTGCCACAGTTTCCGTAGCAGTAGAAATTTCTAAAGCTATGCAAGCATAGTTGATAGAATTCATAAATATAAAGAGTGCTTTTAAGGCACTCTTTTTTTGTTTTCTAAAGGCAAAAAAACGGGGAACTTACATTTTTTGCTTTAAAAAGTGTTAAAAAACACTTTTTTTTAAAAATCGTTTTTTTTTGAAAATTTACTCGAGGAAACTGTTTGACAAATGAGCTGTGAAAGTGGTATAATATATATGTAAGGGCTATCAAGAGATTTATATTTACATAATTCAAGGAGGAACATATCAATGTTCAAAAAAGGATTTACATTAATAGAATTGTTGGTAGTGATTGCCATCATTGCCATTCTTGCTGCAATTCTATTCCCCGTTTTCGCTCAGGCAAGAGAAAAAGCAAGACAATCTGCGTGTTTGTCTAATCTAAAACAAATAGGAACGGCTTGTCAACTTTACACAGACGACTATGACGAAACTTTCCCCATTAACTTCATCAAGGGAAGTTATGCAGGAACCAACTATTTGGATCTGTGGACATTTGACCAGGTTTGGAACGAAAATGAAATTGGTAGAAGTTGGGGTGGTTGTCTTTACCCCTACATTAAAAACATGAGAATGTTTGTATGTCCGAGTGCCAGACCTGAAGTAGGTGGTGCCGCTCCCCACGATTGGTCCTTGGTGACCGGTGCCGGTAACTACAGAGGAAACACATCTTACTTCTACTCATACTACATGCAATCACATCCAAACCTTGCGGGACTTAAGAACCCTTCAGCACAAGCTGCATTTTATGAATGGAATGAGATTAGAGGTTATTGGGCAGTATATCCATTAAGCCCAACAGGAGATAGTATTGCTAATTTAACTTGGAACGGTCAAGGCTTAAAGATGCCTGAAGCTGTTGGATCATCCAAACTTCACAACGGTGGTGGAAACTTCTGTTTTGCTGACGGTCATGCCAAATATATGAAATGGGCAGCCCAAACCAATGAAGTATTTTGGTCACAATGGGATTAATTTCTTAAAAACACAAAAGGAGCGTCTCGCTCCTTTTTTTATGAAAGCAAAGGAAACTATAATTTGCATTTATTTATATTTTTTGGTAAAATATTAAAAAGAATAATATTAAAAGGTATAAAATGGACAGAATTCTGTTATTACAATCATTAAAAAAAGAGAGAGATAAATTATTTTCTACAAGAAAAACAGATCAGCAAAAACATTTTTCATATGCTTATAATGAACTATATAAAGACGAGCCTAATTTGTTAAGGCAGACCAAGTCTATCGCTTATGCTTTGGAGCATGAGCCGGTTTATATATACCCGTAAGATAGAATTTTTGGAAGAGTGTATCAACCGGCAAAAGGCTCTGTGACTCCTTTTGAATCTCCTTGTGAAGGAATTCCAAATATGGATATTCTCACTCGTTTTGAAAATGAAATGAAAAAAGATGAAGAACCGGTGGCATTTAATAAATATTATAGCTTTTATTTTGGTGTATGTCATATTTCTTGGCGATGGGATATTCTTTTGGAAAAAGGAATAAGGAGATATACACAATGCACAATGCAAAATGCACAATGCACAATAAATTCTTAGAAATTTATTTCATAAATTTCAGTAAACCAAAAGAATCTTGAGGCAATTATATTGTCTTATGTTCAAAAAGGTGGTCATATTTTTCAAGGTAATGTTATGAATAAACAGATGCTTGTAGAAGCTTTGAAAAAACCGGAAGAAAATCAACATATTATTGTTCGTGTGGGTGGCTTTTCAGCTCGTTTTGTTACATTAAGTAAAGCTTGTCAAAAGGAAATAATAGAAAAATATGAATATTAAAAGAGGAATTATAAATGGTATTAGAGGAATTTATTAAAAACAAGGGGCTTTTGCCTAAAAAAGAAATTAAATATAAGGCAACGGGGAAGGAAGAGAGATTTAACGGGTACTCTTATTATGACCCTTGGAAAGGGGACTTTTTCTATACTTACGGATTTGAAGCTAAAGATGGTTTTTTCCAAAGAGCCAAGGGGCTACCTGCCGGTTGTGAGATAACCTTTGATGTGACAGATTTTGTAAAAGTTTCTTGCTATCTTGGAGCATATTATAACTATCTCGTTCCTATGGCCAGTTTTGGAAAGTTTAAATTTGTAGCCTACTTAGACGGCGAAAAAGTTCTTGAAACCGGAGATATGCATTGCGACACTCCTGTTGTGTTTATGGACCTTGATGTTTCAAACAGTAAAGAATTGACAATAGAATGTGTGGCACTCGATAACAAATGGCAAAGGGAAACCTTTATAGGTGAAGCCACTTTTATAAAAGAGAATGGGGAAGCCTATGTGTTGGGTGAAGCCGATAACAACAGTATTTTTTCTTTCAAATATGACGGTGTTTCAAGCAAAGAGTTTTTAAGCACTTGGGACTGTGATTGGAAAGAAGAAAAAGAAGGGGATGTGAATATTTACACCATTATCTACAAAGCTCCCTCTTCTCCTTTAGAAGTTATTTTAGAGATAAAGCATTATACAAAATACAATGTCTTTTGGCAGAAGCTTTATTTTGAAAATGTAGGCTCAGAAAATAGCGGAAAAATCAGTAATATATCTTTTGTGGATTATAATTTAACCACAAGTAAAAATGTTTCTGTGGAATATGCCAATGGGTCTGATGCTACAGAATATGATTTTATGCACAAGACAAAGGTTTTGGATAAACAATTACATTTAGACACATACGGAGGACGTCCTTCCAGCAGATATTTACCTTATTTTAGAATCGATGATGTAGATATGGGTTATTTGTGTGGTATCGGTTGGTCAGGGGATTGGATAGCTGATATTATCAAAATAGAAAAAGGTGTAAATGTAAAGTCAGGTCTCACCAATTTTAATTCATATCTAAAGCCCAAAGAAAAAATAATGGTTGGTGGATTTGCCATAATGGAGTATAGAGGAGATATTCCTACAGCTCACAACAATTGGCGAAGGTTTATGTATGAGTATAATTCTCCGAGAATCAAGGGCGAGCATTTTAGAGTGCCACTCTGTTATGTGCCTTGGGGGTCAACTCACGAAGATGTCCACGCCAAATATATGGACATTATGAAAGAAGAAAAGTTAAAGGTAGATTACTATTGGATAGACGCCGGTTGGTATGGAAATATAGAAGGATTGTCTGAAACTTGTTTTGATGCGGGTTGGGGAGACGAAACGGGAAACTGGTATCCAAATCCGGGAGCATATCCAAGCGGAATGGAAAAGACAAGTAAAAGAATCCATGACAGTGGTATGAAAATGGTTATGTGGATAGAGCCTGTGAGAGCCAGAAACAACACTCAAATTGTTAATGATAATCCTCAATATTTTTATGCTCTTGACAGAGATAAAGAGAATGAAAAGTATGATAATATCCTAAGCCTGTGGGACGATGAGGCCTGTGATTTTTGTATTGATTTTTTGGATAAGAAAATAAAAGATTACGGTATTGACTGTTATGAGGAAGACTTTAACATAAATCCCAAAGCTTATTGGGTGCAAAAGGACAAAGAAGACCCTGACAGGATAGGTATGGCTGAGGTGAAGTTTGTCACCAATCACTGGAGATTTTGGGATACAGTTAAGGAGAGAAACCCTCATATTTTCATTATAAATTGTGCCTCAGGTGGAAGAAAATTGGATATGGAAACCGTGGGTAGGGGAGTGGCAATGTGGCGTAGCGACTATGGTTGTTATGTTAATTATGACCATTCTGCCATTCAAAACCATACCATGAGTTTAATGCCTTGGGTTCCTCTTCACAGTGCAGGTATCAAAACCCAAGGCGGTGATATGTATGACTTTAGAAGTTCATTGTCCACAGGTTCTATCCTAATTAATTTGGTGACCGATTATGAATATGACTTTGAAAGAAAAATGCTTAACGAATATCACTTTATGCAGAAATATATGTATGGTGACTTTTGGGTTATTATTCAAGGCGGATTGGATAAAACTATGTGGAATGCCTATGAAATGGCTTTAGGAAATGAAGGAGCGGTCCTTGCTTACAGGCATGAAGAGAGTCCTATTGATGAGTTAAAGGTGGCATTAAAAGGTGTAAAGCCGGATAAAGAGTATATTATAAGAGACATAGATACAAATGATACTCAAACCATTAAAGGCTCACAATCATTTAATCTTAAAATAGAAAATAAACGTCAAGCAAAGATATTTGTATATAAAGAATTATGAGAAAAATTATTTTATTTTTAATTTTATTGTTTTGCTGTGCTTACTCTTACGGGTATGGCAAGGCTGCCACAATATATTCCGATTATAATAATTATGAGTGCAAAGGGCACTGTGTGGATATATTAAAATCTGCGGGATATACTGTAGATTCTTATGAAAACATTAATTTTGCAGATTTAATTAAAAATCTGAGCAATTATGATATAGTTGTAGCATCCACTTTATACAATTATACAAATACTATAGATATTTCCAAATACGGAAAAGAGATTGGTGATTATATTACCTTAGGTGGTATTTTTATAATTGTTGAAGGAGTCTATGAGAGTGGAGTTTCTTGGGTAAATAAGGTTTTTTCAAATATTAAATATAACTATGGCGAGCCACAGCCCGGTGTTCACGAATATGATAAGGGAGTTTTGGTTGGGAAACATAATCCTATTTGTGAAGGTTCACCTCTTGTATCCGTTTCTTGGGGAACAATTAAGGATTGCGAAGGTTTTAATGTTCTGTGGACAGACCGTCAAGGCATCCCTCTTGTTGTTTATGCAGAAATTGGAAAAGGAATATTGATAATATCAAGTTCCGGTCCCTTTTTTCAATTTCCAAATACTTCTATCATAAAGGGTTTGGCAAAATATGTTCAAGGCGAAAAGAGAATAAACGACAGTGTTAAAACAGATCCTATTCTTATTGAAAAAACAAATATAACAAAAAAATCTCTTAAATTAAAATGTCTGCAAGGGCAGGATGCAGCAGATACAAATGTCCGTATATATAATGATGATACAGGTATTTATTTTGATTTTGATTGTTTTGATTCTGATATTACAAATTGCACTTCCGATTTTGGAGAAAGAGACGATCCGATTTGGAATGATGACTGTGTGGAAATTTATTTAGAGCCTAAGGAAGGTGACAAATATTATTTTGCTGTTTCCTATAATAATGTTGTGTTTGATGAATTAAACGATGATATTAGTTTTAACACATATTTTGAAAGTAAGGTTTCCTATGATAATAACAAATGGATTTGCAATGTTTTTATCCCTTGGACAGGTATAGGAATTAATAAAGATAACCCCACCCTTTCTTTAAAATTAAATGTGGGAAGATGTTATCATCCCAATAAGTCAAATTATGGTCTGTATGGCTTGGCAGAGGGTTTGGTTTTATATAATAATCTCTCTCCCGTAAAATTTGAAAAAAAACCGGATTTGTCAAAATTAATACAGGTTGCTCCTTTTGATATTATGACAGAAAAAATAAAATATGGTAATAATAAATTTACTTTGGTTACAAGGGAAGGTGATACACATTCAAATGATAATGCCAAAAGCCTTAATAATTTTATAATTAAAGACTTAACAAAGAATAGGACATTTAAAAGCGAGGGCGGAGTTTGTAATGTAAATTTAGAAGAAGGACAGCATAGTTTAATTGCGTGTGTCACTGATAGCACGGGAAAATATATTTTGAGAACTTCAGATATATTAAATGTTCAAGTGGAATCCATACTAAATTATGATGTTATTTATCCTTTTTACAGAGATATTGTTCAATCAAAAGACCCTAATAAAAATTTGAAAATCAAGTGTTCTGTTCCTTTCGGCGCCTATGATTTGATTTGGACTTTAAAAGATGAAGAGGTTATTAATACCATAGCATTTCCCATAAAAGAAGGAGAAGTTAAAGATATAGAATATGATCTCTCCGGACTAAAAGAAGGTGTTTATACTTATACAATAGAATTGAAAAATAAGGATAAAACAGAATCTTTAATTACAAAATCCTTTGAAATATTGCCACCTGCACCCTATGAAGTCACCTTTAATGAAAAAGGTATTTGTTATGTTAACGGAGAGGCATTCTTTCCAAATCTAATGTATCATACAACTGTGGGTATATTGAACGCTCTCAAAAGAGATGAGGCTCCGGCTCTAAACTTAAAAGATGTAATTGCTGATGTTAAGGCACATAATTTTAATTACGCTCATGCTTTGCGGAGCGATGTAGATTTTGAACATTTTAAGGATTATGCGGAGGTCGGATTACCTTTAGTCAGTGAAAGAAATTATGAAATGGGTAAGCCTCTTGATACAGATTTCTATGACAAATTAAAAGAAAATTATAATAAATATAATATGGGTTTGTTTTATTATTCTGTTGATGAGCCTATAGGTGATAAATTAGATGATGCTATAAAACATTATAATTATCTGAGAAAGTTAGATCCTCACAGACCGGTGACAGCAGCTATTTGCTATCCTTCTGTATTTAAAGATGCAAAAGATGCTTTTGATATAGTTTTACCTGATATATATCCCATTAAGACAACTAATAAAACTCCGAGTTTTAACAGTGTTTTACCTACCATGGAATTGGCAAGGTCTATGAGTGGTGGCAAGAAACCTATTTGGGTAGCTCCTCAAGCTTTTGGTGCACATAATCCAAAGCAACAATTTTGGTTGCCTACTCCACAGGAAGTTAAATTTCAACCTTGGTTTTATTTAACACAGGGAGTGACAGGCTTTTTCTGGTATGCTTATCAGTCAGGTGATGTAAGCGACGAAACCATGATTTATAATATGTTTAATATAACTCAAACAGATTTATGGGATTTGTTTATTGATTTGAATAAAGATATTGATGCTTTTTCTGAAATTATAATAAATGGTGATAATATAGGTCCATTAAAGTCAGATAACAGTAAGATTCAAACATGTGCTTGGATCTGTGACGGAAAGAGATATGCCATTATAACAAATCCGGAAAGAGAGAGTGAAAAAGTCACCATTGAGGAATTGCAAGGTGAAATAAAACCATTTTTTGAAAAAGATAAATATACAATTAATAAGGGAGTAATTGAACTGAAACCATTAGAATATATGATTGTGGAATATTAATATCGTCCCCCTACGTAGGGGTTTAAAATCAGCCTCTCCCCTCCCACCAAGGGTTCCCAAAAAGTTGAGCTTGCGAAACTTTTAGGGATTTGGTGCTACGTAAGGCTCCATTGCGACAAAAAGCCTCAGTCGTTAGACTAACCCTCTTTCTCATCCCAAAAAGTGTCGTAAACTCCACTTTTCGGGAACCCTGAGAACTGAACTGAATTTGCTCTGTATCTCCCCTTTTGCATTCCCTCGCTTTGCGAGATAAAGGCTCTGTTGCGGCAATCTCGGGGTCCCCAAAAAATTGAGCGAATAGCGAAACGACCCAAGGGCTCCCGAAAAGTTGAAGCATCTGCGAAAACTTTTTGGGAATGGGTTTTAGGGGTGAGAAATAAGCATCGCTTTTTTGTAAAAAAGCAAACTGCTTTGCTTTTTTAGCAAGAGCCGGAAAATCTATGATTTTTCGGTGACCGACGGCAAAAATCTTTATCACTAAAGATTTTTGACTAGACCCATTGAAACCCAAGGGTTCCATCCCTTGAGATTTCAAGGAGGGGTATAGATAGGACAAGCCTAAAGCTTATCGTTTATTTCTGATTTTTATTCGGTGTTGTCAGAGTGAATTTGTAATTCAGGTTTTTGATCTCACACATCCAAGTGGCGTGTTCGTTATCAACGTTAAAAACATATTCACCCGATACATAAGCTTTCGGACCATATTCGTCCTTAATTGTTAGAACATTGTTTTGGCACAAAAATATTTGCAGTGCACCTTCCGGGTTAACCCATAATTGAATATCAAGAGCCTGATACTTGTGTTCCGGACTGCTTTCTACCACCATAACAGGGTCAGACTAAGTTTTTCCAAAGTCGTCTGAGTAGATAAGTAACAGATAATTTTTTATACTTGGGTCAAAGCCTCCCGCAATCCAACCGAGGAAAATTCTTCCGTTTTTGGTCACCTCAATGGTGGGACAGCCTTGATATTCCTTTTTCCCTTCTTCATAATCTTTCGGATTGGGATAATATTTAACTTTACAATATTTGTTTGCATCCATAATCTTTATCTTCTTATGACTTTCAAAACTTCTTCTGTTTTTTCTTCCATAAGGGCTTTGGTTTTGGCTTCAAGGTTTAAGCGAACCAAGGGCTCTGTGTTGGACATTCTAACATTCAGCCACCAGTCCTCAAATTCGGCACTGAAACCATCAAGGTGGAAAGTGTTTTTTGCTTGTGGTCCGTAAATTTCTTCAACCTTTTTAAGAACAGCGGCAGCGTCTTCAACCTTTGAGTTTATTTCATTGATTTTAAAATATCTCTTTAAGGGAGCTTGCAGTTCGCTGGCTTTTTTACCTGTTTGCAAGAGTTGTTTTAAAACATTGAACATAGCCATATCCCCGTTGTCAGTCACGAAGAATTGGCTGAAATAGAAGTGTCCCGTCAGCTCTCCCGCAAAGAAACCGTCTTCCGCTCTCATTTGTTGTTTGATAGGTGCGTGACCTACTCGGCACATGGTTGCCTTTCCGCCGGATTTTTCAATTTCTTCCTTTATTACCCAACTGGCTCGAAGATCATACATAATATTTTTTCCCGGGTTTTCCGCAAGGATAGCCTTGGCAATAATGGCAGTTGCAAAGTCCCCGGGTATTATTTCACCTTTTTCATCCACAAAGCCAACTCTGTCAGAGTCACCATCGTAAGCTATTCCCAAATCACAACCATTGTCCACAACCGTATCTTGTAAAACTCTTAAAGTTTCAAGTTTTAATGGGTTAGCTTCGTGATTGGGAAAAGTGCCATCTTGCCTCCAATATAATCTTATGGGATTATTACCGAGCTTTTCAAACATTTTAGGCAAATAGTAGCCACTCATACCGTTTCCGCAGTCAATAGCGAGTTTAAGATTTCCCAATGAATGAATATTTGCCGCATCAAGAATAGCATCACAATATTTATCTACTATGTCAAAACCTATTTCTAATATTTTTCCTTGTTTTGTAACGGTGGCAAAATTACTTGTGCAGGCGGTTTCCCAAAGCTCATCATTATCTATAATACCAACTGCGGGAACAGCCCCTTTCATGGTGATTTTCATTCCGTTATAACCTGCCGGGTTGTGGCTGGCAGTGACCTGAACACCACCGTCAGCCCCTAATTCCTTAACCGCAAAATAATTCATGGGAGTGGAGGCAAGGCCCACGTTGTAAACATCACAACCTTGGTCTAAGGCTCCTTTGATAAGAGCTTCCGCAATTTCTTCTCCGCTTTCTCTCATATCGTGGGATATAACAATAGTTTTACATTTGGCTATGGTTATATATGCTCTGACTATTTGATAAGCGTCTTCGGCACACCATTCACCGGGATAGGTGCCTCTTATGTCATAAGCCTTAAAAATCTTTCTGTTAATGTCTTTTCTTTCCATATATATCTCACATTTTCTTTATTTTTACATTATTATTATACCTAAAAATTAAGTGAAAAATCAATTTTTTGATAAAAATTTCTATAAGTGATATAATTATAGTGGTAATCTATTTAGGAGTTAAAAAATGTCATACAATAACATAACTTTTATCAGCCCTGCCTTAGGAAAACAGTCCAATATGTTGGTATATGTGCCTGACGATTTGTCAAAAGCCCCTTTTAGAGTGGTTTATCAACTTCACGGATATTCCGATGACGCCACTATGTGGTTTTGGAGAAGCAATATTTCCCGTTATGCGGAAGATAGGGGACTTATGGTAGTATGTCCTGACGGAGGAAAGGGGTTTTATACCGATTCTGTTCTAAACGACGAATATTATGAACAACATATTATTGATACAGTAGATTATATTGATAAGATCTTTAACACATCCAAAAAGAGAGAAGACAGGTTTATAGGCGGTTTGTCTATGGGTGGATACGGTGCTATGAAAGTAGGTCTTAAACATACAGATATGTTTAGTTCTATAGGAGCTCACAGCGCTGTTATGGATATAAAAGATTTTGAGCTTATTAATAATACAGACCCTTCTTTTATGAAAAGATATAAAAATATTTTCGGAGATAAGGTAAAGGATGAGGATGATATATTTTGGCTTGTAAAGGAATACGGAAGCAAGATAAGAATGTATTTTGATTGCGGTGTAGATGATTTTTTGTTTAAAGAGAATGAAAAGCTACACAAATTTATGTCTGAAAATAATATTGATCATGTATATAAAACCTTCCCGGGAGTTCACTGCTGGGATTATTGGGATGAGCATGTCCAAGGTGCCTTGGATTTCCATTTGGGAAAATAAAATCCCCTGCTACGTAAGGGGTTAAATTGCGTTAAAAAAGCCTCGGTTGTTAGATTCACCCTCTTTCTCATCCCAAAAAGTGGAGTTTACTCCACTTTTGCATTAACCCTCTTTGAAATGAATTTGCAACCACAAATTCCTTTCATCCAAGGTTGAATTGCGGCAATCTCGGGGTCCCCAAAAAGTTGAGCGAATAGCGAAAACTTTTAGGGGTGAGAAATAAGCATCGCTTTTTTGTAAAAACGCCCAAGGGTTCCCGAAAAGTCGTAGCATAGCAAG
>JAFSVJ010000037.1 GCA_017445025.1 Abditibacteriota bacterium
GTCCCCCTAATCGCAAGATTGGGGGGTGGATTTTTGCATAGCAAAAAGACGGGGGGATGGACATCTGTCCCCCTAATCGCAAGATTGGGGGGTGGATTTTTGCATAGCAAAAAGACGGGGGGAATTCGTGATTTTTGAAAAAAATCACATTTTGCGAAGCAAAATTAATTATCCTTTTCTTTTTCAAGGAGGGGTATAGATACGATAAGCCGATAACTTATAATGAATTTTGAAGGAGATTTAAATGGACAGAGCGGAACACCCAAAACCTCAGTTTGTGAGAAAGGATTGGATGAACTTAAACGGTATTTGGAAATATGCTTTTGATTTTGGTTTATCCGGTGAAGAAAGAAAATGGTATGAAGATGTCAGCGAATTTAAAGGTGACATAAATGTGCCTTTCTGCCCTGAGAGTGAGCTTTCAGGGGTTAAGTATGTAGATTTTATTAACGGAATATGGTATACAAGAACTTTCAAAATTCCTAAGGAATGGAAAGGGGACCGAGTCTTTATTCATTTCGGAGCTGTGGATTATAAAGCTGTTATTTATATTAACGGTAAAAAGGTGGGTTTCCATATAGGCCCCGTTTCTTTTGCTTTTGATATCACAGAGTATTTAAAGAGAGGCGAAAACCGAGTTGTAGTATTTGCGGAAGATAAAAAAGAAGAAAAGCCTCGAGGAAAACAATCTAATAGGTATTACAGATACGGATGTTTATACACAAGAGTGACAGGTATTTGGCAAACCGTATGGCTGGAGAGACGCCCCAATGCTTATATTGACAGTGTAAAAACCGTAAGTGATTTTGACAACTCTGCTTTTGTAGTGACACCAACATTTAAAAATATAAAACAAGGTGATACTTTTACCATAAGTGTAAAAGGTGATGGCAAAGAATATTCTAAAACAGTTAAAGCTCAATCCGGAATTCCTGTCAGTGTTGATATTGAAAAATTTATCCCTTGGACCCCTAAAAAGCCTTTTCTTTATGATGTTGAATATAATCTAAATAATGAAGATGTAGTTAAGTCCTATATGGGTATGCGAAAAGTTCATATAGAAGGCAATAAATATTATCTCAACAATAAAGAACTGTTTATAAGATTTGTATTGGATCAAGGTTATTACAGAAAAGGTATTTGGACTGCTCCTTCTGATGAAGATTTAAAGAAAGATATAGAGCTGTCTTTGGCTGCAGGCTTTAACGGTGCAAGACTCCATCAAAAAGTTTTTGAAGAGAGATTTTTATACCATGCAGATAAATTAGGTTATATGGTATGGGCTGAACACTGTGATTGGGGCTTTAGTTTTGATGATTTTAAAAGTATATCTCTAATTAAAGACAGTTTTATGGAAGAGATGAAAAGAGATTACAACCACCCTTCAATTATAGCTTGGACTCCTTTTAATGAAACCACATTTTCTTTTGGAGACGACAGAGAAAGCCATGACATATCCGTTCAAGGAATGGTTAATTTAATAAGAGCTTACGACCCTACAAGACCTGTAAACGATACCAGTGGTTTTTCACATGTGGATACGGATATTTATACAATTCACGATTACGAACAAGATCCTAAGAAACTCCGTGACAAGTATAAGGAAATTAAAATAGGGGTTATTTACGAAAACGAAATTCCCGGCAGAAAGAGAGTGACTCCATATAAAGGTCAACCCTTTATTAATGACGAGTATGGTGGAACCATGTGGGCTCCCAATGATACAGATAAAGATACTTGGGGATATAGTGGAAATAAGGATATAGAAGAAGTTTATGCAAAAATAAGAGATTTAACCAAAGCTATGGTGGATAATCCTTTGATTGCAGGTTTCTGTTATACACAATTAACTGATGTGGAACAGGAAAAGAACGGAATCTATGATTATGACCGAAACAAAAAGTTCGATATGAAGAAAATTAAAAGCTATTTTTCATACAAACGTAAAGTTTAGGTAATTATTGGTCAAAATTTAGTTTTTTTGGGGCATTTTCAAAAATATTTTTTAAAAATGCCCTTATCCCCTTGACAAATGAATATGGTTTGTGGTATAATAATATTGTCAAATTATGATGGAGACATAGCCAAGTAGCCTAAGGCAGCGGTCTGCAACACCGCCATCACCGGTGCGAATCCGGTTGTCTCCTCCAATTTTGGGAGATAGCAATATCTCCCTTTTTTAATTTTATGGAGTTTAAAAATGAAACCTATTTCTTATTTAGCCAATCCTAAATTTATAAGTGACTTGCATCCTAATTTTGCCCCTTTGTCTTTAGCAATAAGAGAGTTTAACAAACGTGTTGAAGCGTGTCCCGAAGCAGTTCCTCTATATATAGCTGTTGAGAGAACGGGAGGACAAATCGGTTCCCTTAAATTAAAATGTTTTCCTGAGGATAATCCTTTATGTGAATTTAATTTCCAATATGCTGAGCGAAATGCCAAGTTTTTATTGTGGCAAAAAGGTGGTTTCAAAATATATATTTACGGTCCTAAATCCGTTTATGAATATATAAGAGATTGTTACGCCAAGGGTGGCACCCGTGATTTTGATAACGACTTTATGTCTACGGTTTATGATGAAGAATTTACTGTTGTCTATGTTGAAAAGGAAGAAGACTTTCCTAAAGATAAGGCTAATTCAGTATCTCTTGGTGGAAATATGGATGGTTGTAGAATAGGTTTTGACCTTGGCGCTTCTGACAGAAAGGTTTCAGCTGTTATAGACGGAAAGGATGTTTATACAGAAGAAGTTGTTTGGGATCCGAGAAATGCTACAGACCCTCAATATCATTTTGATGAAATAAATGCCGCTCTAAAATCTGCTGCCGAACACATGCCGAGAGTGGATGCCATTGGTGGATCTTCTGCAGGTGTTATTATAGATAACAGACCGAGAATTGGTTCTCTTTTTAGAGGAGTATCAAGAGAAGACTTTAAAGCTAAGATTAACCCTTTGTTCTTTGATTTACAGAAAGAATGGGGCGGTATTCCTTTTAATGTTGTGAATGATGGTGAAGTGACAGCCTTAGCCGGTGCTTTGGGAATAGAGGACACAGCCGTTTTAGGTTGTGCAATGGGTTCTTCAGAAGCCGGCGGATATGTAAATCCAAAGGGTGAAATAACCACTTGGCTTAATGAATTGGCATTTTGTCCCGTTGATGCTTCTTTGGATGCTCCTATGGACGAATGGAGTGGAGATATTGGTGTAGGGGCTATGTATTTCTCTCAACAAGCAGTATTTCATTTGGCAAAGCTTGCAGGCTTTAAACTTGATGAGACCTTAACTCTTGCCGCTAAATTAAAATCCGTTCAAAAATATTTGGAAGAAGATGACCCAAGAGCAATTAAAATTTGGGAAACCATAGGAATTTACCTTGGATATGGTGTTGCCAACTATGCAAATTATTATGAATTGAAACACGTTCTTATTCTTGGAAGAGTTACCTCCGGAAAAGGTGGAGAGATTGTTCTCAATAAGGCAAAAGAAGTTTTGGAAACAGAGTTTCCCGAACTTAAGCATATAAACATTATGCTTCCCGATGAAAAAGCCAGAAGAGTTGGTCAGGCTGTTGCAGCTGCTTCTCTGCCGGAAATAAAATAATAGTTTAAATAATCCAAATCTTGTATTTGGATTTTTTTATATTTGAATTTATATTAAAAAAGTAGTAAAATAATATTAGTAAAAAGATTTTAGGTAAAAAAATGGTTGAGAATGACAGAGAATCTGCAATAGTAAAAACCGGATATATTGGTATAGGAACCAATTTGTTTTTAGTAATTATTAAATTGCTTGTAGGTTTGGCAGCCCATTCAATTGCTATAGTTTTGGATGCTGTAAACAATTTAACCGATATGATAAGTTCTGTTTTAACTATAGTCGGAATTAAAATATCAAAAAAAGCTCCTGATTCAAAACATCCCTTTGGCCACGGAAGAGTGGAACATTTAAGTGCTCTGTTTATAGGTCTTATTATTTTCGGAACCGGTATTCTTTCATTTTTTGATGTAATAAAGAGAATTATTCGAGGTGAAAGTGATGTTGATTATTCAATTATCACTTTAATTATAGTTTTAATTTCTATGTTTATAAAGTTTATATGGGGACAATATTGTAAAAAAAAGGGTAGAGAATATAATTCAGATGCCCTTTTGGGAGCGGGTATTGATTCAATAAACGATTCTTTGATATCAGCTTCTTTGCTTGTAGGTATTTTAGTTCACGCTATATTTCATTTCTCAATAGATAATATTTTAGGTATTATAATTTCCTTATTTATTGCCAAAGCCGGTGTGGATATGCTTATGGATATAGTTGGTGATATAGTAGGAGCAAGACCGGAAAGCGGAGTCACCAAGTCTATAAAAAAAGATATTAATTCTTTTCCTGAAGTTATGGGTGTATATGACTTAATTATTCATGAGTATGGTCCAAGTTATGCTGTAGGTTCACTTCATATTGAAATTTCTTCCGAAATGTCTGTTGAAAAACTTCACGTATTGATAAATAGAATCCAAAGATTTTTATATGAAAAATATCATGTGTTTTTTACCATAGGTATTTATGTTGTTAATACAGAAAATGAAGAAAAGAAACAAATGAGAGAAAAGATAATGGAAGTGGTGGATGCATTCCCCGGTGTTATAAATTGCCATGGTGTATTTATTCATTTTGATGAGAAAATATTATCTTTTGATGCACTTTTAGATTTTTCAGTCAAGGATAAAGAACGTTTAAGACAGAAGATAACAGAAGCTCTTCTGAAAATTTATCCGGGATACAAAATAGATATTAGATTTGATACAGATTATTCGGATTGATAATGGAATACGATTTAATTATAATAGGCGGTGGTTCTGCCGGTGTGGGTGCTGCTCTTGCCGCATCAGATTATGACAAAGATAAAAAAATACTTTTAATAGAAAAGGGTCCTGTTTTTGGAGGAACTTCAACTTTATGTGGTGTATGTAATTGGGAGCCCGGGATTCCCTCAGCTTTAGGTTATCATAAGGTTATTGCTGAAAGACTTATGGAAAACGGTTCAGGCTTTGTGGCAAAAACCACAAAGTTTTATACCAATGATTATCCTTTTGGATTATCCGAGCCTTGTGACGATAATTATACAACTACCTATAAACGTGCCGGTGTTAGTCCTTACGATCAAAGGCGATTTATGTTTTATCCTCAAGCTATGCATCTTATAATGAAAGAGCTTCTTATTGGTAAAGGGGTTCATTATAGGTTAAATTGCGAATTTATTGATGTCTTGTATGAAGATAAATACATAAATAAGATTATAGTAAAAAGTAATGATATAAAAGAAACATTTGTAGGGAAAATGTATATAGATGCTTCCTCAAATTTATTATTATGTCGTAAGGCAAATTGTTCCGTAAAAATAGGTGCGGAAAGTAAGAATGTATATAATGAGCCCGGCGCTCCTTTGGAATATAAAAAGGACTTAAACGGTGTCACATTGTGTTTTGAAATTGTGCCAAAAGATAAGAGGAGTGTAGATGAGATTCCTTTGGAATATAATGAAGATGTTTCTCATTGGAAAAACTTTGATAATGGAGAGAGAGTTCCCTCTTGCATTTATAAGTTTCCTAACGGCACAATAAATGTAAATATGCTACCAACTATGGATGGCAGTGAATCTTTTGATGTTAAAGATGAAGATTTGTATAATATTTGTAAGAGTAGAGTTTATAAGTATTTTGAGTGGTTGCAAAAAACAGGCATATTAGACGGCTATAAAATTTCATATATTTACCCTTTTGTAGGCAGAAGAGAATTTTATAGGCTTGAAGGGGTTAGAGTTTTAAATGAGAATCATATAAGAGAAGGAATAAAATACCCTAATACATATATAGCGTATGGGGATCATCCTTTAGACACTCACGGAGGTTCTTCCGCTTTAACTCAAATAAAAGAGAAATATGGTATTTTTTATGAGTGTCTTCTTCCTAAAGAATATAATAATCTTTTTGTGGCCGGAAAGGGAGCATCTTTTAGCCATATAGCAGCTTCCTCATGCAGGTTATCAAGAACAATGATGGCTTTAGGTGAAGCCGCAGGTGTTGCTTCAATAATGGCACTCCATGATAATTGCAGTAACAGAAATGTGGATATTACTAAGCTTCAACAATATTTAAAGATTAACTGATTAAATTTGAAATAGTAGTCAAAAATATGTTATAATAATTAATGGTATAAAATATACTTTTTTAAGGATTATATAATGTCAGAATTAGACGAATTACAACAAATTAAAGAAGGAGCAATTGCCAAAATAAACGGGGCTAAGACTACCAAGGAACTTGAAGCAATAGATACTGAATATTTAGGCAGAAAAGGACTTCTAACAAGTCAACTCAGAAAAATAGGGCAGCTGCCAAATGAATTGAAAAAAGATTTTGGACAGACTGTAAACAATATAAAGAATGAGTTAACCGAAATTATAGCCTCTAAAAAAGAAAATCTTTTAGAAGCTGAAAATCTAAAAAAATATGAGGCTGAAGCCGTAGACGTGACTATGCCCGGCAGACTTTACAATATAGGTCATACTCACATTCTTCATGATACTATTTTTAAAGTAAAAGAAATTTTTCAATCTATGGGTTATGAAATAGTTCACAGTCCTGAGGTTGAATATTATAAATATAATTTTGAACTTCTAAATTACCCCCCTGAACATCCGGCTATGGATGAACAAATGTCATTCTATATTAATGATGATGTTTTGCTCCGAACTCAAACCACCGCTTATCAAGGAAGACAAATCCCCAAGCATGATATTCCTATGAAAGTTTGCACCCTTGGTAAATGTTACAGATTAGATGAAATAGATGCCACTCACAGTCACACTTTTACTCAAGTAGACTGTATTTGTATTGATAAAGGTATTTCTATGGCTGACTTAAAGGGAACTTTGCATGAATTTGCAAGTAAAATGTTTGGTAAAAATGTTGATGTTCGATTTAGACCTGACTATTTTCCCTTTGTTGAGCCCGGAGCTGAAATAGCAATATCTTGTGTTTTATGTGACGGTAAGGGGTGTAATGTATGTAAAGGTTCAGGTTGGTTGGAGCTTGGCGGTGCCGGAATTATTCATGAAAATATATTAAATGCCATGGGTATAGATCCTCAGGTTTATTCCGGTTTTGCATTTGGTCTGGGTATAGAGAGAACTCCTATGCTTCAAAGAGGTATTAATGATTTGCGTCTCTTTACAGACAACGACTTAAGATTTTTGAAGCAATTATAAGGAGAGAGAAATGAAGTTACCTGTATCTTGGATTAATGATTTTGCTACTTGTGACGGTTCCAAAGAGTTTGCCGGCAAGGTGACTATGAACGGTCTTGAAGTTGAAGAAATATATACAATTCCCAAGGAAGATTTTCCCAAATATGGTGGAGAAGCTATTGATGATGAGCTCTGTTGGGATGTAAAAGTAACACCAAATAGGGGAGATTGGCTCAGCGTTTTAGGTGTTGCTCGTGAAGTATCAATAGTAAATAAAACACCTTATAAACTTCCAAAACTTAAAGAAGTTCCTTTTGGAGAATGTCCCGTTAAGATTAATATTTTAACCGATAAATGTAAGAGATATATTGGTGTTGTAATTAAGGGAATTAAATTAGGCCCAAGTCCTTCATATATAGCAAACAGGCTTATCTGCGCCGGTATGAGACCTATTAACAATATTGTTGATATTACTAACTATGTTATGTTAGAGCTTGGTCAACCCCTTCATGCTTTTGATTTGAGATTATTACCTCAAAAGGAAATTAACATAAGACTTGCGAAAGATGGTGAAAAAATCACCACATTAGATGGCATAGAAAGAGTTCTTGACAGTCAAATGATGGTTATTGCCGATGAGGCAAAACCTGTTGCTTTGGCAGGTGTTATGGGTGGTGAGAATACGGAAATTAATGATGATACAGTTGATGTATTTATCGAAACAGCTGTTTTTGATTGCACCAATGTTAGAAGAACAAGCAAGAGATTAAATCTTTCTACAGAAGCTTCATATAGATTTGAGCGAACTGTGGATGTAGAAATGGCTAAGTTTGTGGCTGAGTATACAACAGGTTTAATTCTCGACCTTGCTGGGGGAGAAGTTGTAGGCGGAATAAAAGATGTATATCCGGAGCCAAGAAAACCTCTTGTTATAAAGTCAAATCCAAACCGAATTAACACTCTCTTAGGTATGGATCTAACACCACAATTTATGGCAGAATGTCTTAATATAGGTGACATTCCAACTGAATGGGACGGAGAATATCTTAATTCTACAATTCCTGCATACAGAACCGATTTGGTTAAAGAAATAGATATGGTTGAAGAAGTGGGAAGAGTATACGGATATGATAAAATAGGCACCACATTACCTAAAGATAATTTGGTTGGAAAAGGAAATAGTATTGATGAATTTCATAAAGTTATAAGAAAAATATTGCTCGCCTGTGGTGGACAAGAAATTCTGACACACTCAATGATTAATTCCAAGCAAAATGATTTTGCACCTAATAAGGATAATCAAATAATTATCAGAAATCCCATGTTATCTACTCTTGACAGTATGAGACTGTTGCTTATTCCTAATGCTTTGGAAATTGTTGCCGGAAACCAATCTCATCAATTAAATGATATAAATGTTTTTGAAATAGCAAAAGTTTATTATATGAAAGATGACATTAATCCTGGGGAAGTTATGCATGTTGCCGGAGCTTTAGCCGGTAATTTATGGAATAATTCTTGGGGAATTAATTGTAATTGTTGCACGGTGGATTTCTTTACAGTTAAGGGTATTGTGGAAGCAATTCTTGATGGTATAGGTGTTCATAATGCAGAGTATAAGAGATGTAAAAGACCTTTTTTGCACCCCACTCGAGCCTGTGAAATTATTGTAGACGGAAAACATGTTGGTGTATTTGGTCAAGCAAGCAAAGAAATTCTGGATTATACAGGTGTTCGCGGAGATGCTTTTGTATATGAATTAAACTTTGAAACATTAATGAAACTTGTTAATAAGGATTTCAAATATACTGCCATTGATAGATTTCCTTCTGTTAAGAGAGATTTGACCATATTGGTGGATAAGAGTGTTGTATTTGAAGGTTTTCTTAATGTGGCTTATGATAGTGCCGACGACATTGTTAAAGAAATTAAGCTTATCGATGTATATGAAAACGAAAAACTTGGTGCTAACAAGAGAAGTGTGACGATTCAAATAGTAATGCGTTCTGACAGAACATTAACTGATGAAGAAGCCAAAGATGCAACAGATAAAATCAATAAGGCATTAACTTCTAAATATAATTAATCCATCATTCCCCTTTCATTTTACGAAAGGGGATTTTTATAATGTTAAAATTTGAAAAAAAATATAAAATATAATATAATATAATTAAGTAAACAAATAATAATTATTGGAGTTAAAAATGAGTAGATTAGTATCAATTTTTACCGGTCAATTTGCTGATATAGAGCTTAAGGATTTGGCTCCTATTTTGGCAGATATGGGTTATGAAGCTTTGGAAATAGCTACAGGAAACCACATTGATTTAGACAGAGCTATAAATGAAGATGGATACTGCGAAGGTATTTTAAAAATAATGAACGATGCAGGGCTTAAAATCAGTGCTATTTCTTGTCACTGTCAAGGTCAACTGGTTTGTGATCTAAATGATGATGAAAGAACTGATAACTTTGCTCCAAGTGAACTTGCCGGAAATCCGGAAGGAAAAAGAGCTTGGGCTGTAGATCAAGTAAAGAAAACCGCACGTGTTGCCAAAAAGCTTGGTGTTAAGGTGGTGACAGGTTTTACAGGCTCTTCAATTTGGCACCTTATTTATTCTTTCCCACCTGTATCACCTAAACAAATAGATGATGGTTTCAAATACTTCGCAGAAATGTTTAACCCAATTTTAGATGTGTATGATGAATGCGGTGTTAAATTCGCTTTGGAAGTTCATCCGACAGAAATAGCTTTTGATACATATACAACTAAGAGAGCTATGGAAGCAATAGGTCACAGAGAAGCCTTTGGTATTAACTTTGACCCTTCTCACCTTCAATGGCAAGGCATGGAGCCTGCTGCATTTATTTATGAATTTGCTGACAGAATTTATAATGTTCATGTTAAAGACTGTGCTGTCACTTTGGATGGTAAGAGTGGAATTCTTTCTTCTTATATTAACTTTGGTTCCTATGGAAGAGGTTGGGACTTTAGAAGCGTAGGAAGAGGAGATGTAGATTTTGAAAGCATAATCAGAGCTCTCAATTTCATTAATTATGATGGTCCTTTGGCTGTTGAATGGGAAGATGCCATGATGGATAGAATGCATGGTGCAAAGGAATCTTGTGATTTCGTAAAAGCTTTATGCTTCCCCAAATCAGACAGAGTATTTGACGAAGCATTTGCAACAAACACTAAGTAAATAAGGTAATATTATGAGTAAAATAGGTGATTTTATAAAAGAGTGCGGAAAATTTTTTCTTGCAACCGTTGACGGTGACAAGCCTCGCGTAAGACCTTTAGGAGCCTTTTTGGATATAGATGGCAAAATTATATTTGGAGTGGGCAATTTTAAGGAAGTTTACAGTCAAATGATTGCCAATCCAAATGTTGAAATAGTTGCCTGTAAAAATGACGGACATTGGTTGAGATATTCCGGAAAGGTTGTTTGGGAAACTGACCCTAAATATGCTGACATGTTTTTGGAAATGATTCCCAGTTTAAAGAATATTTATAACAGCACTACAAATAACAAATTGATGACTTTTCACTTGAAAGATGCCACGGCAGTGGATATTCATATAATGGGTAAAGGTGAAAGTTTGTTGGATTAACAATTACGCTCGGCTTATGCCGAGCTTTTTTATATTTAGCGAAGGTTTTTTATTTTTAATTTGTCTAATAATTGTATAATCTTTTTTTTGGGGTATATATATGAGAAAAATCTTTTTATTCTTAATAGTTATTGGATTATCAATGGTTTTATTATATGGTCAAGCCCAAAACACTCCGGAAGTTCAGAATTTGCAACCCAATGAAAATATTCCGGCTCGATATAACGGGGTTTATACCGGTCCTGTGGAAGATAACTTTCTCATTGCCATAAAAGTAAGGGATAAGGATCATGTTTTGGTAGAATTGAGAGCTTGGGGGCTTTCTTATCCTGATTTGGAGTGGATGGAGGATGTTCCGGAAGGTTATTTGCATTCAAATGATAATCTTCGTAAAATTAATAATATACCTTATTTTCTTTCTAAAATGAATGGGAAATATGGTGCTATTAATGAACAAGGAGAAATAGTTATTCCTTTTATATTTGATAAGATTGTGGATTTTGCCGATGACGGTTATTATTATATAATTGAAAAGCATAATCAAAAAGTTATTGTGCCAATTGATGATATGAGTTGCCGGGTTTTCAATTATGCAACCATAGGACTTGCGGATAAAACCGGAAAAGTGATTATCCCTTGTGAATATACAAATATAAAAATATTAGACAAAAACAGAATATATGCCGAAAAGTTCTTTGATACTAAAAACAAGACCTTTATAAATAATTTGAAAGACCCGGCTACAAAGTCTAAAATTAGGTTTGAAAAATATTTATATCCTAATAGTTTTACTTTTAAAGAAATAAATGATGAATATATTGTAAAAGACAAAAAAGCCGGAATTATAAATTTTTCAAATAAAGTTTGTGTTCCTTTTGATAATTATGAATATTTACTTAAGGAACAAATGCCAATTTTATATGATTCATTTTTACCGAACAGAGTATCTAATATACCAATATATTATAAGGTTCCAATGCACGATAAATATATTTTAATAAAAAAAGACGGAAATGTTGGTTGTATTGATTTTTATAATAATAAAATTATAATTCCTTTTGAATATACACGTTTGGAACCAATAAAAGATAACTATTTTTATACATATAAGAAAAATACCAAAGAGATGGGAAAGTCTGATTTAGTGGGAATTATTGATTATGATAACAATGTTCTGATACCTTGTGAATATTTACATTTACATGTTTTAAATGATAAATATGTATATGCTGTGAAAGATTATAAATCTGCGGGCATTATTGATTATCATAACAATGTAATAATTCCCTTTGACTACTCAATAGGTGAAGACAAGGGATTACATTATATAGATGATAATTTTATAGTTGCTAACTCCTTAGACAAACCTCAATCTTTCATATTGGATATAAATAACAAGGTTCTTCACAGCTTTGATGGTTATGTGAGACCTATCTATTGCCAAGATTTCTCCGGTGAGGAAAAGCCTTTTTCAAAAGAGATTTTATATAAAGGTCATTCTATAATTGATTTATCCGGAAAAGAGATCATTCCTTTTTGCAATAATTATTTTGTCACTCATATAGGAATAATTTGTGTGTTTTCACAAAGCTTACGAGGTGGCAATGATGTTATTATTGTAAGTCCGGAAGGTAAATATATATTTGCCGATGAAAGTGTAAATGTTAAATATTATGGCAATCTGTTTCTTATCATCAAAAGAAAGAATATAAATGATACATACAAAATGATAGATTCACAAGGTAATGTTATAATTGAACCAAACTATACTGATTTTATCCTTCCTACTTATAAATATACAGCTTCTGATGAAAAATCCGATAGAAGGGATACTAATATACAAAAAGAAGATTATAAATTTTTGGCTTTTTCAAACAAAAATAACAAATCTGTCTTGCTTAATTTGGAAACCTTAGAAAAGAAAGAATATAATTTTGAAATTGCAGCTTTGGACAATACAGGTCAAATATATATCAGAGAAACAAACTCTGAAACACAAACCACAAAGATAGTTCCTTACAAGGAATAATAGGTGAATGAAATGAAAAAAATATTTTTATTTGTTTTTGTCTTATTGATTCCCGTTTTGTTATTTTCTCAAGATGCGGCCATAAATGTTTTACCTAAAGAGCAGGACTCCAAGAAGCCTGAAATTAAATATTATAAGCCTGATGAGAAAATTGAACCTTATTGGGTTAGAATGGGTGCTTCTTCTACCGTTTCCGAGGATAATAATTATATTGTTGCCATTAAAGAAGGGGATGATAATCATGTTAAAGTTGTAAGCAAAATTAATGGGTTAACCTATCCTGAATTGGATTTTCTTCGTCCTTTTTATATTTCTAATTCCGCCTTTAACAGGTATCCTCATTTTCAAAATATATATTATGTTGGACGAAAGTCAGGCAAATACGGTGCTATTGACCATCAAGGTAAAATAGTAATTCCCTTTATCTTTGATTACAATTTTAATCCTGCAATGAAAGGAGATAATACAGAACCCGGGTTGTTGGATTTAACTGTTTATAAGGGAGATACTTTCAACTTTATTCCCACATTTGATTATGATTATTTTTATATTTATGACAACAGTCAAACCGGCAAGGTAATAGTTCCAAGAAAGCTTGATGATTATCGTTATTCTGTTAATATTTATGATTCTTTTAAAACAGGCTTGGCGGATAAAGCCGGTAAAGTAATAATTCCTTGTGAATACTTTTTCTTAAAACTTATTAATGATAAATATATTGAAGCAAGTGTTTTTAAAGAACCGGATAGTGATTTTTTGATAGATTATATGACAAATAAAATTAGCGATACCTTTTCTCCATATACAAAAAACATATTGTTTAAAGATATACAGGCAACACCAACAGAAAAAAGTCCCGAAGAAATAATTGAAGATCATACACAAAAGCACATTGTTCGAGAAATAAAAAAAGGTGTTATTGATTATAACAATAATATAGTTATTCCTACAATTTATTCAAATATTGTGTTTTTGCAAGATAAATATTTCCTTTGCTATACAGAAGATAAAAAAGGACTTTTAGACCAAAACGGAAAAGTTGTGATTCCCTTTGATTATGATAATCTAAAAGTTATAAATGATAAATATTTGTATGTTTATAAAGAAAATATAGAATTAACAAAAAGTTTAAAAACCGGGGTAAAAATGTATAATGTTGGAGTAATTGATTATAACAATAATATAGTTATTCCTATGGATTATTATATTTTGGATCTTATAAATGACCAATATTTTTATGCAACAAGTGATAGCGGAAAAGGTATAATTGATATTAAAAATAATGTTATAATTCCTTTGGGATATGATGTTTTGGAAATAATAAATGATAAGTATATCTATGCGGAAAAGGGTGGAAACGCCGGGATCATTGATTATAATAATAAAGTTATTATACCCTTTGATTATGTCACAAATTATAAAGATGGTAAAGGAATTTACTATGTTGACGATAATTTTATTGTAGCTAATGCAAAGGGGCAATCATTTGTTATTGATATTAATAATAACAAGCTTCACCAATTTAAAGCTCGTATGAAACCTTTTTATTATTCATACACAAACGATAAAAATGTTAAAGAGGAAAAGCTATTTTCTAAAGATTATTTGCTATCGGCTCATGATAGTTATTTATATGATTTAGATGGTAATAATTACGGACAGTTTATTGAAATCAAACCTTACGGAATTTTCACCCGAAATGCCGGGGATTTAAATATTATAGATAAAGATAAAAATGTTGTGGTTATAAAATATGGTGGTAAAATTGTTTCTGATTATCCTAATGCTTTGATAATATCTGATGTAAGAGAATCAAATAAATACGGTCTTGTGGATATGAAAGGTAATTGGATTGTAAATATGGAGTATTACAAAATTATTTATCCAACCTATGCCACTCCTCCAAAAATAATCATAGATAATATGCCAAAAATAATTTCCTTAACTCCTCCTAAGGAATATGTTACGCCTTTGCCTGAAGAATTGGTTGTAAAATTAAAGGAAATTAAGGAAAAATCTCCCAAGCCTTTACCGAAAGCTGAATATAAATTTATAGCATTTACAAATAAAGATAATACAATTCTTGTCTGTTTGGAAACCCTTGAAACAATTAAATATAATAAAGAAGTTGTTGGTCTTGACAACGAAGGAATCTTGTATGTTCGAGAACCTTCCGAAAAAGATCCCCGTATTTTCGAAACTGTGCCACTAAAAACAGTATTTTCGAAACAGTGACGCTAAAAATAGGTGAATAATATGAAAAAAATAATATTTATTATAATTATATGTCTGTTGATAATTCCTATTGTAATATTGTGTCAAAATACATTTAAAAGTATGGCTTCTGAAAAGATAGTAGATGAACAGGAGCAAGGCTTGGTACACAAGGGTAATACTAAAATAGAAGTAGGTGAAAAGCCTGTAGATGAACAGGGGCAAGGTTTGGTTTTTACTCCTTTTGGGTTGGATACCCAAAATGCTAATGAAGTTATTGAGGTTTCCGGCGATCGGCTCAGATCCGGTTTTAGAGAAAGAGAAGATCCTCGTAAAATTATAAAGCATAACATAAAAAAACCGGAAATAAAATACCTAAAACCAACAGATAGAATAGGATGGCCTACGGAAAGGAGTGGGGTTGGAATTAAAGCCCCGGAAGAACAAAACTATATATATGCTATTAAAGAAGGTAATAAAGAATATGTTAAAGTTGTTAGCAGATATAATGGCTTAGAATATCCTGATCTTGAATTGGTTAAGCATGTTGATGAGTTTTATAATGGTGAACGTTATATAATCGGTAAAAAGGCCGGTAAATATGGAGTCATAACGATACAAGGCAGAATTATAATACCTTTTAAATTTGATATTCCCGCTACTCCCGCAATAGAGGGATATTATTATTTGAGGTCTGATAAAGGTATGAGTCTTGTAAATAAAGACGGTAAAGAGATAATCCCTTGTGAATATAATCAAATAAAGGTTATAAATGAAAAATATATATATGCTTATACCTCTAAAGGAAACGGTATAATTGATTATAAAAATAAAACAGTAATTCCTTTGGAATATGGTTATATTGATTATGTTGATGAAGTTTTTATTTGTGCCAATAAGCCTGATATAAATGATAATAAATATAATTCTAATAATATAAAAAATAAGGGATATGTTATAAATATAAAAAACAAAATATTACATGAATATAAAGGAGTTGTTCGCCCCTTAAGAGAACACAGATTTGTAACTATGTTATATAAACCAAGGGTGTTTACTAAAAAAATATTATTGTTAGATTCAAATCATCGCAATATTGTTGATATTAACGGTAAGGAAATTATTGGTGTATGGGCAGAAGGTTATGATGTGTATCCTGTCGGAATAGTTTGCAGAGACAGTAATAATGGTTATGTAATAATAGATAATGAGGGTAAAATAATATATGAATCTAACGGAATGGCATACGGATATTATAACAGTTTTTTAATAATTCACAATGATCCGAAGGATTTTAAATATGGTTTGATGGATACAAAGGGAAAATTTATTTTAGAAGTAGAATATTCAAAACAAATACGCCCAACTATTCATGATAAAACAGTTTTAGGCCCTAACGGATTGCCTAAAATTCTTCGTAGTGAAGAATATAGATATATAGGTTTTGTTAAAGATAGTAAATCTGTGGTGGTCAACTTGGATACCTTTGAGAAAAAGGAATACAATTTTGAAATAGAAAGTTTGGATAATACAGGTCAAGTATATGTCAGAGAGCCTTCTAAAGAGATTAAAGGTGCTTTTAGTATTGTCCCATATAAAGAATAACAGGTGAATAATATGAAAAAAGTAGTTTATAGTTTGATTATAGTATTGTGTGTTTATTCATTTGTATTGGCAAATGATTTTGAAATTAAGGATGGTGTTTTGGTGTCTTACACCGGGGCAGGTCCTGTTGTAGAAATACCAAATAATGTTAATACAATTGGATTTGAAGCTTTTGCTAAAAATAATGAAGTTCAAAAGGTCATTATTCCTAACAGTGTGACTAAAATTGAACCGCGAGCTTTTGCTTATACAGGTTTAGTAAGTATAACAATACCGAAGTCAGTTAAAGTTATTCCTTCAGAATGTTTTATTTTTTGCAGAAGTCTTGAATCCATAGAAACAGAAGGTGTGGAAATAATAGAATATAAAGCTTTTGAATATTGCACTCTTTTGTCTAAAGTTAAGTTAAATGAAGGGCTAAAAGAAATACACAGTCATGCTTTTGCAGAATGTAAAGAAATTAAAGAAATGGATTTTCCAAACACTTTAAAGTCGATAGGTGAATGTGCTTTTTTAAGAACTAATATAGAAAATTTAGTTCTTCCCGACAGTGTTGAGACTTTAGAACCCCGAGCTTTTCTTGAAATAGGAGTGAAAACCATTAAATTTTCTAAAAATATAAAAACTTTAGAAAGTATGTTTGGTAATTGCAATAATCTTGAAAGAGTGGAAATACCCGATAATATTATTGAGATGGTAGGCTGTTTTTATGATTGCAAAAATCTTTCTTATGCTAAATTACCGGATTATTTTAGAATTTATGGACAAAATTTTAGATTTTGTTCAAAATTGCCGGGCTTTAACATTCCTGAGAAAGTTGATAGATACTTTATACATACTTTTGCTCATACAAATTTTACAAAAGCTGTTATGCCAAAGGGAGTAGCAAATCTTCGTAAACATGCCTTTGATGATTGTCCCTTTTTAGAAGAAGTTGTTTTACCTGATACAGTAAAGTATATTGGAGATTATGCATTTCAAAGTTGTGTTAAATTAAAAAAGATTAATCTGCCGGCCGGTATGACTAATATATATCAATATGCTTTTGCAAATTGTCAATCATTAGAAGAAATATTTATTCCCGATAGTGTTGAAATTATTGCAAGAAGTAGTTTTCAAGGATGTAAATCTCTTTCAAAGGTAAAATTACCAAAAAATTTACAAGAAATTAGAATGAGAACTTTTTATGGTTGCGAAGCTCTTAAAGAAATAGATATTCCTTATTCTGTAATGAAAATTGAACCATTTGCTTTTACAAATACAGGACTTAAAAGGGTAGTTATAAATAAAGATGCCCTTATACCGGAAAATGCTTTCCCGGAAGGTTGTGAAATAATCAGAAAATAAATTAGTGGTGCTTGGCACCACTTTTTTTTAAAATACTACTTCAAAAAAGATTTTTCCAAAAAAAATCAAAAATTTTTATCAAAAACCCTCTTAAACACTTGACAAGCCTCCCTAAAATGTGGTATAATATAAAAGGCACTTTGTGGTGTTTGCTCAAAAATCCTTAGGGATTGAGGAGACTTTGAAGTGTCTGCCAAGACTAATCTGTTGTTTTAAGAGCTTAAAAAAAGCTTAAAAACAAAAAAAATTAAAAATTTTTAATTTTTTTTGAAAAAAGTGGTTTAGGGGCTTGACAAAGGGTATAGTTTTGTGGTATAATAATAATTGCCCACTCAATGAAGTTTGGGAATGTTCTTTGAAATTTGAATAGTGTAAGTGTGGAAATGAGTTTTAACAACTCTCAAAAACGAGAGTAATTAATTAAAATCTTTTTCTATGTAAATATATACGAGAAAGGTAAATTTATAGAAAGGTAAGAACTTTTCAAA
>JAFSVJ010000038.1 GCA_017445025.1 Abditibacteriota bacterium
TCCCGAAAAGCCTAAGTAGTTAGATTCACCCTCTTTGAACTGAAAATTGCATCCGCAATTTTCCTTTCAAGGAGGGGGGACCGGCGAAGCCGGTGGGTGGTCAGGAGTAAATTTGCATAGAATTGCAAATTTACGATAGAAACCTACTAACCTAAGCCAAACAACCCGGGGGTAGGGGGGGTGATTATTTAATAAACTTTTTTGGAATAAGTTTAGGGGCGGGATGTTTATGGTAATTTTATAAATTTACTATATACTTCATCACAGTTAAAGGATGGGTCAGGCTCTATTATATTAATTGGCTCGGAGTTACGAACGATTTGTCTTGCTTCTGCTATATCCTTAATAACACCTTCTCCGAGTGCTTGCATTAAGAGGTTACCTATAACCGTTCCTTCAATAGGACCGGTGACAACGGTTTTGCCTGTCACATTTGCGGTTAATTTGGAGAGAAGAACATTCTTAGTTCCGCCACCAACCATGTGGATTTGAGAAATTTGCTTTCCTGTTAATTCTTCAAGGTTTTCTACTACCTGTCTGTAAGCAAGAGCGAGAGAGTCGTTACCACATCTGATAATCTGTCCGATGCCCTCAGGCACGGGTTGACCGGTTTCTTTACAGTAATTTTGTATCTTCGGAATCATATTTCCTGCTTGAACGAAGATTTGGTTGTTGGGGTTAATAAGACTTCTAAAACCTTCACAAGTTGCGGCTTGTGCTGTTATTTCTCCGTAATCTATGGTCTTTCCTTCTGCTTCCCAATATCTTCTGCACTCTTGAATAATCCAAAGTCCTGTTATGTTTTTAAGAAAACGTATAGTTCCGAATGCTCCACCTTCGTTTGTATAGTTGGCAGCAGCTGAGGCTTCTGTTACAAGAGGTTTATCTAATTCCATACCCATAAGTGACCAAGTTCCGCAAGAAATAAAACAGAAGTTTTCTTTGTCGCTTGGAACAGATAAGACAGCTGACGCAGTGTCGTGTTCACCTATGGAATATACGGGAATGTTGTTTTTGGCACCAATTTCTTCTTTAATTTCGTCGGTAATGGTTCCCAATACTTGACCGTTCATGTTGATTTCCGGGAGCATTTCTGTGGGAATGCCGAGTTTTTCCAAAACATCATATGCCCAATCTTTTTTATGAACATTTAGCATTTGACTTGTGGAAGCTATGGAATATTCAGTTTTCATAACTCCGGTCAGCCAATAATTGAAAATGTCAGGCATAAACAGAAGTTTTTTGGCATCTTTTAGAGAAGCCGGATTTAATTGTTTCATTCTCCAAAGCTGGAAAATTGTATTAATATCCATAGTTTGGATGCCGATTTTTTCATACATTTCTTTTAGAGAAACAACTTTGAAGGCTTCTTCGGATGCACCTATAAATTTAGGGTCTCTGTATTGATATGGCATACTACTAATGTCACCGTCAGCGTTAAACAGACCAAAGTCAACACCCCATGTGTCAATACCTATACCATCAGCATATCCGCCACATTTGGCAATAGCTTTTTTAAGACCTGTTTTTATTTCTCCAAAGAGTTTGAAGGTATCCCACCTCATTCTGCCATTGATAACTACATAACCGTTAGCAAAACGATGGGCTTCTTCAACTGTTAGTTTTCCGTCGGCAAGAGTTCCGATGAAAACTCTACCTGATTCGGCACCAAGGTCTACACCTAAATATTTTTTTATATCAGACATAATACCCTCTATAATCCTATATAGTTTTTAATTATATTGAAAATGTTATCTCTTTCTTTTGCTACTTTTGTTTGATAGTCGGAACATTCTTTTATCCAGTCAAAGCCACAAGGAACATCTTGCTTCATACAGTAGTAATTCCAAACAGCGTCAAAGGGTAAGAATTTAGCTTCTTCCATAATGGCAAGTCTTTCAAAGTATTGAGCGTCGTCTTCTGCTTTTTTCATTAATGACAGAGGCTCAAGCATTGCAATCATAAGAGCTTTTATTCCTGCTCTCATACCGGTGACGATAGCACCGCATCTGTTGATTGAACCGTCAAAGTAATCGAGAGCAATAAAGATTTTATCTGTTCCAAGACGAACCACTTGTTCCATAATACCTTTTAGTTGGTCGTTAAGAATAACAACATGGTCAGAATCCCAACGAACACCACGAGAAATGTGGAGAAGAATGTGGTCTTTGAAAGTAAGAACTGAAGAGAGTTTGTCTTCAATTTCTTCTGTCGGGTGGAAGTGGCCTGCGTCAAAGGTTACTATAACATCGGGCTGGCTCATACAGTATGCGAGAACAAATTCATTGGATGTGACAGTATATGATTCAACACCAACACCAAAAAGTTTTGATTCAAAGGCATCTATTGCATATTTAGATGTATATTTATCTTTAAATATTTCATCAAGAGCTTCTTTTAATATGGCTCTGTGGGCATATTTGTCTGCGGGAATATCTTTATAACCATCAGGAATCCATAGATTATTAACACAGGTTCTTCCTAATTTTTCACCTATATACTCAGTGATTTTTCTGGATTTTTTGGCGTGCTCAATCCAATAATCTCGGATAGTTTTATCTTTGCTTGAGAGAGTAAAGTTTGTGTCTGCCATGGGGTGTGAGAAAAAGGTGCCGTTGTAGTCAAGTCCTACTCCATTTTCTTTTGCCCAGTCAATCCAACTGTCAAAGTGGCAAGTATCGATATCACATCTTTCCGGTTGACCTTTGGAAAAATCACCGTAAATGGCGTGAAGGTTGACTTTGTGGGAACCGGGAATGAGTGAGAGAGATTTTTCAAGATCTGCACGAACTTCGTCTATATTTCTTGCCTTTCCGGGATAATTTCCTGTCACTTGAAGGCCTCCTCCAAGGTCTCCCGCATTTTCAAATCCTGCTACATCATCTGTTTGCCAACAATGAAGAGAAATAGGGATTTTTTCAAGGGATGAGATAACAGCTTCTGTATCAATACCCATAGAGGCAAATTGTTCTTTTGCGAGTTCATAAGCTTTGTTTATATTTTCTGTGTTCATCTAAAGCTCCTAATTTTTATAAACATAATTACTAACTTTATTATACCATAAAATTGTTTTTTTTTCAATTATTAATACATCTATAATGTATTTATTTAGTTATATATAATTTTAGATATTAGGTTGAAAATCATGTTTTTTCTTTTTCTGTTTAAAATAATAAGAATGATATAATTATAAGTTGGGAATTAAAATAGCAAAAGAAACAATTACAATTCATAGTGAAAAAAAATAAATTTCTTGAAAAAATTTATAAAAATAATGGTTTAGGGCTTGACAAAAGGTTGCTGATTGTGGTATAATATTTATGATAAACATTATTTACTTGTGTTAAATTCTTGTGTTAATAGAATATGGCACGAGTTGCAAAATTAAATAATAAGGAGAATAACATGTTTATTAAAAAAGGTTTTACCTTAATCGAGTTACTGGTTGTTATAGCTATTATTGCTATATTGGCAGCCATTCTTTTCCCTGTATTCGCGCAGGCAAGAGAAAAAGCAAGACAAGCAAGTTGTTTGTCAAACGTTAAGCAGATTGGAACCGCACTTCAACTTTATGTTGATGACTACGACGAAACTTTCCCCTGCACTTCCAAGAACGCTCCACTTTGTTTAAACAACGCTTACAGTAAGGGTTCTATAGCTGTTGCTTTAAGTCCTTACATTAAAAACTGGAAAATGTGGGCATGTCCAAGCTCAAAGAAAACAGATTCTTGGGTATACACCGACGACAACTGGCAAGCAGTATCTTATCTGTTTAACGGAAACATTATAGGTATTGACGGTCAAGGTGCCGAAAACGGTAATTTCAACCTAAGTGATGACGGAAACAATGATGTTGCTCCAAGAAATATGGCTCAAATACCAAGTTCTTCAGACATTGCCTTTATTTGGGAATTGTCTTTCCAAACCACCAACTGTGTATTTGAACCTTCAAGAAACCAATGGGGTCTTGTATGGTTAGGCGACTGGAACGGTATGGACTTAAGCCAACGAGCTCCCGCTCTCCACAATGGTGGATTAAACGTTTGTTTCTGTGACAGCCACGCCAAATATCACAAGCAGAGTGCTTTCTTGTTAAAGCATGTAGGTGGTCCCGGTGTCACCTGTGACAGAGACGGAGTTAACGAAAACTCTCCATTAATAGATTGGCAAAGCCACTACGCTCACCCACAATTCTAATTTATGTCATTTAAGAGTGACTTTTAAAGTCACTCTTTTTTTAAAAGAACAAGTATTAACAGGAGATAGTAAATGAAAAGACTATTAGCTGTGTTGACAATACTGATTGTTGCAATGGCTACTCCTTACGCTGACGGTATTAAACTTTGGCCTCAAATTACTGAAGGCATTACCAATGAAAAAGGCCGGCAGGTTATGAACTGTGTAATAGGTGAAGATGGCTTGACAGTGACGGACATGTGTTGGGATTCATATCAAGTTCCTGGTTGTTTCAAGAGATGGAATATTGATATGGGTGAGTTTATGTCTGTTCCTCTAAAGGATTACAAGTTTGACCCTTCTTTTGCAGGCCTTCCTGTGACTATTACAGTTGAAGTTTGTGAAACCGACGACCATTGGATTTGCAAAGAAACTTATCAAGAAATTTTAATCTTAGGTGGAAAAAACGATACAGTAGAGTTTCCGAAATGGTTCTCTATTCCCACTGACAGATTAGCTTATGACTTTGATGAAAACCCGGCATGGCCCCGAGATTGGACATTGCCAAAGGGAAAACTTGCTCTCTTCCAAGGCTGTGCCAAATTATATCAAAAAGATATTGATGGTGTAAACCCTTGGCTTCGCTTTGGTTTCACTCATATAGGTCAACATGCCATAACCAAAGGCGGAGTAAAGCCTCCGAGAGAACAGTTAGGTGGTCTTTTCTACGATAACGAATGGTGTAAACAAGAGAACGGTAAGTATTTGGACGGAACAAACCCTAAAAACTGGGACATAAAGGCTTACCTTGACCACTCTGACCAAGAAAGTATTATTATCCCCGATTTTGAAGTGCCAAACTATGGTATTTGGGGTGAGGACGCTTATGCCGCCTTCAAGAGAATGGTTGATATTGTTCGGGATAGACACCCGGGCCTTCAAATCGGTGCTTGGGGTATCGGTCCCATAAAGCATACTTTCCGTATATTTGATGATTTTGATGCCGCAACATTGGGTGATTGGGTTAGATTTACAGGAAAAGTTGATGAAGAAGCCGCCATGAAATACAGAGAGCTTTATAACGATGCTTCTCCAATGAGAAGAAGAGTTTACTTTGATTGTGACCTTAACTTTGGTAATCAATCTATGTATTTCTTAAACAATGCCAAGCCCAGTCAGTTATACGCATACACACAAGAATATGAAAACTCCAAACAACTGGCTCCTAATGATAAAGATATTTTATCAACCTGGATTCAAGTGGAATTTGTAGATAATTATCCTTTAAGCACCTATATGTTTAAAAACAGTAAAGGTGAAGAAAAACTTGCTTACCTTAAACACCAAGTGCCTGCAAGCCAGATTTACGCCTTATCTCTCTTCGGACACTTTGTATTTGATGGTTTACACTGTTGGGATATAGGAACTCACTATACAGACAACCCTGACGATTGGGCATGTTATGAAAAGGGTGAGAGTGAACACAGAGTGACTGTAAACGGTGTTGAAACAACTTGCCAATACTACTGTAAATACTTTGGTTTCTACAACTACCATGTTCTCGGTATGTGGCAAGCCAGCCAAAACAAAGATATTATTGAAGCTGATACAAAGTGGTTTATGCCTGTTTACAAATCCAGCAAAAATGAGATTTGGAGAGAAGGGGATGACGTGTTCCCAAGCTTTGTAAACCTTCACAAAGAGCCACTTATCAGAGCTAAGCTTTCCCAAAACGGTGATGAGTTATTGGTTGTTGCCGATAACCCTTACAACATAGGAAAAGAAACTGTCACATTAAGAGTTGACGGAAAGGAATATTCCTTTGATCTTGCGGGAACTTGGCCGGCTCTAAAGAGATTTAAAACTAAATAGATAATTTTCTCGTATATTAATATGGTAGTTTTGTATCTTTTGGAGTAGTAAATGAAAAAATATACTTGCGTAATCACATTGACTATAGTTTTGAGTTTATTAAGTGTTATATCCTTTTCTGCAGGAATAAAACTTTGGCCTCAAATTACCGAGGGTGTGGTTAACGAAAATGACCGTCAAGTAATGAATTGTGTTATTGCTGATGACGGACTCACTGTGACGGATCTGTGTTGGGATTCATATCAAGTTCCCGGTTGTAAAAAGAGATGGAATGTTGATATGGGTGAATTTATGACAGTCCCCTTAAAAGATTATAAATTTGACCCATCTTATGCAGGTTTGCCTATTACTATTACAGTTGAGATTTATGATAATGATTCTTTGTGGACTTGTAAAGAAACCTATCAGGAAATCCTTATTCTTGGTGGAGAAAACAAGGTTATGGAGTTTCCTAAGTGGTTTTCTGTTCCTACCGATAGATTGGCTTATGACTTTGATGAAAACCCAAAATGGCCTCGGGATTGGACCCTTCCGAAGGGTAAACTTGCCCTCTTTGAAGGATGTGCCAAATTATATCAAAAAGATATAGAGGGCAAAAACCCTTGGCTTCGCTTTGGTTTTACTCACATAGGTCCCAATGCTATTTCAAAGGGTGGTGTTCGTCCTCCGCGAGAACAGTTAGGTGGTCTTTTCTATGATCATGAATGGGTAAAATTGACAGACGGTCGCTATGTTGACGGTCAAGAGCCTAAAAATTGGGACATCAGACCTTTCTTTGCTCATGCTGCCGAACAGTCAATTATAATTCCCGATTTTGAAGCTCCCAATTATGGAATATGGGAACCTCACGCTTATGAGGCATTCAAAAGAATTATTGAAAAAACTCGTGAAAGATATCCGGATGTAAAAATCGGTTGTTGGGGTATAAGTTCCATTAAGCATACTTTCCGTATTTTTGATGATTTTGATGCCGAAACATTAGGTGAATGGGTAAAAGTGACCGGTGCTGTTGATGAAGCCGCAGCCAAAAAGCACAGAGAGTTATATAATGACCCAACTCCTATGGCAAGAAAAGTTTACTCATATTGCGGATTGGATTTCGGTAATCCGGGAACATATTTTATCAACAATGCCAAGCCCAGTCAGTTATATTCTTTTATACAAGATTATGAAAATTCCAAGATTTTGGCTCCTGATGATTATGATGTTTTGTCAACTTGGATTCAAGTGGAATTTGTGGACGGTCAGCCTTTAAGTTCTTATTCATTTAAGAACAGCAAAGGTGAAAAAAGAGTAGCATATATTAAGCATCAAGTTCCTGCAAGTTTGATTTATGCTTTTTCACTTTTCGGACATACAGTAATGGACGGACTTCACTGTTGGGATGTGGGAACCCACTATACAGAAAATCCTGATGATTGGTGTTGTTATGAGAAGGGTGAGCGAGAGAAAAGTGTCATAGTAAATGGGGTTGAAACCACTTGTCAATATTATCTTAAGTATTTTGGTTTTTACAACTACCATGTTCTAGGTATGTGGCAAGCAAGTCAAAACAAAGATATTATTGAAGCAGATACAAAGTGGTTTATGCCTGTTTACAAATCAAGTAAAAACGAAGTTTGGAGAGAAGGGGATAATGTTTTCCCAAGTTTTGCCAATCTTCACAAAGAGCCTATTATAAGGGCTAAGCTTTCTCAAGAGGGAGATGAATTATTGGTTGTTGCCGATAATCCATATAATCAAGGAAAAGAAACTGTCACTCTAAAGGTAGACGGTAAAGAATATTCCTTTGACCTTGTAGGCACATGGCCTGCACTTAAGAGATTTAAAACAAGAGGTTAATTATGAAAAAAATCTTTTTTTTAGGTTTAATGATCCTAATTCTGTGTTTATGGAGCATAATGTCATTTTCTGCCGATAAGGGCAAAGTTCTTTGGCCTCAAATTACAGATGCTATTTACAATGAAAATGGCGATATGGTTATGAAACTGGAAATAGGATCAGACGGTTTAACAGTGACGGATAAATGTTGGGATTCCTATATGCCGGAAGGTTGTGCCAAGAGATGGAACATTGATATGCAAGAGAATATGGATAATGTTCCTCTAAAGAATTTTAAGTTTGATAAATCTTGGGCTGGACTTCCCGTTTCAATTACAGTTGAAATTTATAAAAAAGATGATTACTGGCGAACAGTTGAAACTTATCAAGAAATACTAATCCTTGGCGGAAAACAGACTACCATAGAATTTCCAAAGTGGTTCTCTATTCCTACAAATAGATTAGCTTATGATTTTGACGAAAATCCGGCATGGCCAAAGGACTGGACACTTCCAAAGGGAAAAATAGCTATTTTCCAAGGTTGTGCTAAGGTTCAACAGAAAGACATTGACGGTATAAACCCATGGCTTCGCTTTGGTTTTACTCACATATATCCTCACGCTTATTCTAAAGGTGCGGATCACCATGTTCCCGACAGAGAACATACAGGTGGATTGTTCTATGATAATGAATGGATAACCAATCAAGGCGATGCTTCTAACCCGGAATATTGGCAAATAGGTCCTTTCCTTGACCATGCTTCTCAAGGCAATATAATTTTCCCTGACTTTGAATGGCCTAACTGGACAAGCTGGGGAGACGGTCAATATGAAGCCTTTAAAAATATGGTAGATACAGTTTATGAAAAATATCCTGACGAACAAATCGGTTGTTGGGGTATAGGTCCTATGGATACATCTTTCAGAATATTTGATGATTTTGATGAGAATAACCATCCTACAGGAGTTGTAAATGAAGCCTCCGCATTAAAATGGAGAAATTTGTATAAAGACGCTTCTCAAAAGAGAAACAGAGTTTATTCAAGATGTGATTTGAACTTTGGTAATCCAAGTATGTATTACATTAACAATGCCAAACCAAGTCAACTTTACAATTTCTTACAAGAATATGAATGCGGAAAACAATTATATCCCAATGACAATAATGTTTTGTCTACTTGGATTCAGGTTGAATTTGTAGACAATTATCCTTTAAGTCAATATAAATTTAAAGATTCCAAAGGAAATGACAAGATAGCTTATAATAAGCACCAAGTTCCCGCAGCTCAGGTTTATGCTTTATCATTATTTGGTCACTGTGTAATGGACGGACTTCACTGCTGGGATATAGGAACTCACTATTCCGAAAACCCTGACGATTGGTGTTGTTACGAAAAGGGTGAAAGCGAACATAAAATTGTGGTTAACGGTGAAGAGACATCTTGTCAATACTACTGTAAATACTTTGGTTTCTATAACTACCATGTATTGGGTATGTGGCAAGCAAGTCAAAACAAGGACATTATTGAAGCAGATACGAAATGGTTTATGCCTGAATACAAGTCAAGCAAGAATAATATTTGGCGTGAAGGCGATGAAGTATTCCCAAGCTTTGCTTCTCTTCACAGAGAACCTTTAATAAGAGCAAAACTTTCCGGTGACGGCAAGGAATTATTGGTAATAGCCGATAACCCTTGGAACACAGAACTTGAACATGTGACAGTGAGAGTGGACGGAAAACCCTATAAGTTTGACCTGGTGGGCGACTGGCCTCAAATAAAAAGATTTAAAGTCTCTAAGAAATAAATATAAAAAAGATTGTGATTTTTATCATAATCTTTTTTTTAGAAGAAACTTGAGGAATAAATATGAAAAAACTATTTTTTATGATTTTAATATTATCTTTTTCTGCTTTACTTAATGGGGATGGACTGAAATTGTGGCCGCAGATTACAAGAGGTATAGTGAACGGTGAAGGTCGTCAGGCAATGAATTTGGTAATAGGTGATGATGGACTTACGGTGACGGATACTTGCTATGATACATACCAAAAAGAGGGGTTAAAAAAGCGTTGGAATGTTGATATGGGTGAGTATCATTATACCCCTTTAAAGGATTATAAGTTTGATAAAGCTTGGGCAGGGCTTCCCGTATCAATAACCGTTGAACTTTATGATCCGAAAAAATTAGGGGATTCTGTTAATAATAAGGCATCGGTTATAGATTTGTCAGCAGATACGGTTGAAACATATCAGGAAATACTTATTTTGGGCGGAGAACAAAAAACAGTTAAGTTTCCAAAGTGGTTTTCAATACCAAAGGATAGGCTTGCCTATGATTTAGATGAAAACCCCGCTTGGCCTCGTGATTGGACCTTGCCAAAAGGTAAAATAGCTATTTTTCAAGGATGTGCAAAAGTTCGTCAAAAGGATATAGACGGTGTGAATCCATGGCTTCGTTTTGGCTTCACTCACATTTATCCTCATGCTTTCTCTAAGGGAGAAGGACATCATGTTCCGGGAAGAGAACAGCTTGGTGGTCTTTTCTATGATAACGAGTGGATAAATATGGAAAACGGTAAATATCAAAAGGGTTCCGATCCTAACAGTTGGCACGGTGAAGTCTTTATTGAAAGAGCTAAGGATATGAGCATTATCTTCCCTGTGTTTGCCGAGTGTGGCTGGTATAATTGGGAAGATTATCAATATGAAGCTTTTAAGAAAATAATAGATAATACAAGAGAGGCGTATCCGGACGTTATGGTAGGCTGTTGGGGAGTGGGCCCTGTTCGACGATCTTTCAGAGTTTTTGACGATTATGATGAAAAGGGAGACGGATTGGGTATTACAAATGAAATCACAGCCCATAAATGGGTAGAGTTATATAAGGATCCCAATATAAAGAAAAATACCATTTATCACGGTTGTGATTTGAATTTCGGAACACCCAATGCCAATTATTATAATAATGCAAAACCCAGCCAATTATATGCTGTTTTACAAGAGTTTGAAAACGGAAAAATAATTAAGCCTAATGATAAAAATGTTATGACTTTTTGGATTCAACAGCAATTTGTGGACGGATACCCTCAAACCTCATATACTTTCAGAAACAGTAAAGGTGAATGGCGACAGGCTAATATGACACATCAGGTTCCCGCAAGCCAGGTATATGCTATGTCACTCTTTGGACATTGTGTTATGGATGGGCTTCACTGTTGGGATATAGGAACTTTCTATTCAGAAGACCCGGATGAATATTATTCTTGGGAAAAGGGTGAATCTCAAACAAAGATAAGCGTTAACGGTGAAGAGAATGTGGCTTGTAATTATTATGTAAAATATTTTGGTTTTTATAATTATCATGTTTTGGGCATGTGGCAAGCAAGCCAAAATAAGGATATTATAGAGGCTGATACCAAATGGTTTATGCCTGAATATAAATCAAGTAAAAATGATATTTGGCGAGTAGGGGACGAAGTTTTTCCAAGCTTGGCATCTTTTCATAAGGAGCCTTTAATAAGAGCAAAACTTTCCGGTGACGGCAAGGAATTATTGGTAATAGCCGATAACCCTTGGAATACAGAATTGGAACACGTCACAGTCAGAGTTGACGGTAAGCCATACAAGTTTGATTTAGTAGGAGACTGGCCACAGATTAAAAGGTTTAAAGTTTCTAAGAAGTAGTATTTATAATCCCAAATTACAAAGTTAAATTTGCGTTGCAAATTTAAAAAGCAGAAAGTAGAAAGCAGAAATTTGTGGTGCTTCGCACTACAGGGGTTGGTGAGCTCTAAATTTTATGGTGGGCTATGGTATACATTCTGTCCCCCTAAGCGATAGCTTGGGGGGTGGCAGTCTCGAAGAGCTGACGGGGGACTACCCCCTTTTAGGGGTCGCTGAAAGCGACGGGGGTTGCCCCCCTAAACCATAGTTTTTGGGGTGGATTTTTGCCGAAGGCAAAAAGACGGGGGGACTTTTTCTATTTCTGCTTTTTTTATTATTTTTTTTATTTTGTGGTATAATATAATAGGGTGATTTTATGAAAAAAGTATTATTTTTAATAATTTTAATAAGTTTATCAATCTCTGTGTGGGCTGACGGAATGGTTCTGTGGCCTCAATTAACCGACGGAATTTATAATCAAAATAAGGTCCAAGCCATGCACTTGGTTATAGGTGAGGACGGACTTACCGTGACGGATACTTGCTATGATACATATCAAGTGCCCGGTTGTGTTAAACGTTGGAACATTGATATGGGAGAGACCCATACAGAGCCTTTAAAGGATTATAAATTTGACGAGTCTTTTGCAGGCTTGCCGGTCACCATAACAATGGAACTTTATAACCCGGAAGACTATTGGAGGACCGTTGAAAATTACCAAGAAATCATAATTTTAGGGGGCAAACAGAACACAATCTCTTTCCCCCCATGGTTTTCTATACCCACAGATAGATTAGCCTATGATTTTGACGAAAATCCCACATGGCCTCGAGATTTTACTCTCCCCAAAGGAAAACTTGCTATTTGGCAAGGAGCTTCAAAAGTTCGACAAAGAGATATTGAGGGAAAAAGCCCTATGCTTCGATTTGGCTTTACTCATGTAGGGCCTTGTGCACTGTCTAAGGGTGAACCGCATCCGGATAAAAAGAATTTGGGTATGGTTTTCAGTGATAACGAGTGGATAAAATGCAATCCTGCGGGGACAGAGTATGAAGATCCCACAAACCCGGAAACTTGGCAGAAAGAGACCTTTTTGAATTATGCCAAATCAATGGAAATTCTTATTGCTGATTTTGAAATGCCGGGAGCTCACGCTTGGCAGGATTATCAATTTGAAGCTTTTAAGAAAATAATTGATGAAACAAGAGAGGCAGAGCCCGGGGCTAAGGTAGGTTGCTGGGGAGTTGCTCCCGCAAATTATTCTATCAGAATGTTTGATGATATTGACGAATTGGGAAGAGGAACCGGTGTGGTAAATGAAACCGGTGCCAAGAAATGGAGAGATTTATATAAGGATCCCTCTGTTATGACAAATCAAGTGTTTAAACGATGTGATTTGAATTTTGGAAACCCAAGTGTGTATTTTATTAACAATACCAAACCCAGCCAGCTCTATGCTTTTTTGCAAGAATATGAAATGAGTAAAATATTGCGTCCCGATGTTTTGGATGTTTTATCTACTTGGATACAGGTGGAGTTTGTGGACGGTTATAATTTAACTCCTTATTCTTTTAAAGACGCTGAGGGACGGGAGAGATGTGAGTGGATAAAACACCAAGTTCCCGCAAGTTTGGTTTATGCTCTGTCCCTGTTCGGTCATTGTGTTATGGACGGACTTCATTGTTGGGAAGTGGGAACCTATTATTCAGAAGATTTAAAGGATTATTATAATTGGGGTGCCGGAGAGCCTGCTTCAAAGGCCATAGTGAATGGGGAGGAATACCCATGTAATTATTATGTAAAGTATTTTGGCTTTTATAATTATCATGTCCTTGGTATGTGGCAAGCAAGCCAAAACAAGGATATAATTGAGGCTGATACAAAATGGTTTATGCCGGAGTATAAATCAAGTAAGAATGATATTTGGCGAGTAGGGGATGAGGTATTCCCAAGTTATGCCAATCTTCACAAAGAGCCTTTGATAAGAGCAAAACTGTCAAAGGACGGTAAAGAGTTGTTGGTAGTGGCAGATAATCCCTACAATCAAGGCCTTGAAAAAGTTAAGATCCATGGACCAAATTCCGAAAAGGAATTTTCCTTTGAACTTGTAGGCGCTTGGCCCCAAATTAAGAGGTTTAAAGTTAATAATTAAAGCAGAAAGCATAACAAAAAAGGAGCCTTTTGGCTCCTTTCTGTTCAGTTTTTTGATTAGATAGACCTATTTAGGTGTAAAAAAAGACTGTCCCTTTGGACAGTCTTTGGTCGGGGAGACAGGATTTGAACCTGCGACCCCTTGTACCCCATACAAGTGCGCTACCAAACTGCGCTACTCCCCGACGCTTACATATATATTATACCACAATCTAAAACTTATTACAAATTATAAGGATTAACATAACATTTTTTAATTATAAGATTAATAAATCCCAAATTCCAAATCCCTCGAAAATCTCTAATTTTTTATTACGGGGTTTCACTCCCTCACGCATTTACGAAAAAATAGTAGACGCATAATTGCCTTAGCTCCCATTTTCTTCATAAATGGAACTTTAATAAATTAAAGCCCCATTTCTTTTGAAAATGGGGCTAATCCACCTGTGGACTACTCGCCCACCTATTATTTGCTTTACAATTTTTTCTTATGCTGTTCTGTCGGAAACCTCTATAAAAAATTGATCTTTTCGGTCCTTTGGAATTTGGGATTTCAAACTGCGCTATACTCCCCGACAGTCACATATATATTATACCACAATCTAAAACTTATTACAAATTATAAGGATTATTAAATCCCAAATTCCAAATCATTCAACAATTTTGATTTTTTTATTCAATTATAAGAATAATTGTTTCAAGAGAAGCTATTTCGGTTTTCCCTTCAATATTTTTTGTTCTGTTTTTAATAACTTTCTTTTCCGGGTATATTTGTGATATTTTATAAGATCCTTTCTTTTTTAAATATAAATCTTCCGGTTTTGCGTTCCATTCAATTGTGGTAGTGTTTTTTCCTGCATTGGTAAAACAAACCATAGTTTTTCCTTTGTAGTTAAATGAGCAGGTTTTTATTGTGTCAGCATCTACCTCATGTTCGTAAGTAAAGTGGGACCAATAAACATGTATTTTTGGTATTTCGCTTGTAATATTTACATCTCTGACCATTTCCCCAAAGTTAAAATACTCTTTTGCACTTTCTCTTGCATAGACGGCACTTTTAGTATATTTAGATATATCTTTAAGGTCCCAAAAAACAGGTTTCCATAGTCCTTCAAAACCTAAAACATATCCCTTTGTTAAAGTTGTGGCAAAGAGGTTTATAACAGAATAACATTCCCAATTATCAAATTCATAAGATTTGTTGGTAAGCCCCTGTGAACCATAATTTAAGTTGTATCCGGAAAATATGACACTTCTGACTTTGTTGTTCTCGGATTTGAAGCCGTTTTCATTGCACCTAAGCCAACCGTCAAATTCTATGGCATCTCCTCCACATTCTGTGGTGATTATTAAATTCTCACCTGTGATGCTTTTATAATTTTTCTTTAAATCATTTAACAGTTTATTATAGCCTTTGGTGAAATAATCACCTCCCCCTACGGGATGATTATGACCTTCATCAAAACAAGGGGTTCCCACACATCCTCCGACTTGATCCATATATAACCCGTCAAAAGGAAATGTTTTGAACATTTCTGTCACTTCATTTAGGTAATCATTATAATACTCACTTCCTATGCATGCCATATTGTTGTCTGCCCCGGCTTCTTTTGCCCAAGGTTCATAGATATTTTCACCCTTGTCTGTCTTTACCAAATATTTTTCCGGAGCGTTTTTGACTTTTTCGTTTAATGCTTTGTCTGCTAATCTACCGTTGGTATAAGGAATAATTAAGAGTCCGGCTTCTTTGATTTTTTTAAGGTTTTCAAGGCCTTTTTCGTTGAATGGTAAAAATTTCGGATAATGAGTATCATAGGTGTATCCGTTTAGACCGTAGACTTGATATAAAACAGGTATATCTTTAAATTCTTTTTTTGTTCTTATAATAGCTTCTGTAATATCATCTGCTTGCACCCATCCTTGTGTGCATACGCATAATTCTTTCCACCACTGTGGGACATCTTCTCTTTTTTCAAGAAGCCCTTTTGAAAAAGGAGCGTAATTGTTTTCTATTCCCCATTTTCTGTATTTTTTTGCTGCATTGAACCAATCTCCTTCAATAAGGGATATATTGAGTTTATTCTTTTGTTTATAATCATATCCCGCCTGTCCCATATTTTCCGGTGAGTATGCAATATAAACACTAAATTCATTGGGATTATCATAGTTTATTTGGAAGTTTTTGTATACAACTTTCGTGTCTTCAGGAGAATAATAAAATGTCGTTTTTCCCTTTGTTAAGGATGTATATTGGACCATAACGGGAGTTTGCCATTCGAAATGTTTTGTATAAACCTCCGGATTATCGCTAAAAGGCGCCTCAAACCCTTTTTCATTATCAAATTCTGTGATAAATACATCACCGTGCCAAGGCATATAAAAATTATCTCCGCTCTCACAATATAAGCCTCTGACAAAAGGATATGTGACCTCCCAAATACCATATTCTTTGCTACCTAATATCTCTATCGTCCAATATGTGTTGTCTTCCTTTAATTCTATATTGCAAATAACATCAAATTTATCTGTTATTTCGGGTGCGGTTACTTGTTTATAAAAAAGGGTTAATGAGTTTTTGGTTTCATTAACTTCAACCTCTGTGGCATTTAGGTTATTAAGCTCTATAGGATCAGAGCTGTACTGTCTGTCCTTTTTAACCGTAAAGGCCCATAAGGAACCATTCTTAGGAACACACTTTAAGAATTCTTGTTTTGTTTTTAAGTTTTTTAGTGATGTTATTTGAGTTAGGTTGTTATCTTGTATTTCTATTGTAAGACTTATCTGAGTGTTTTGAAGAGAATATGTTTTGGCGTAACAAGAATAACCTAAACAGAATATAAAAATAAGTATTAAAAGCTTTTTCATAGATACAATTTTACCATAATTTGTTTTGAATAAAAAAGGGAGGCGAACCTCCCATTTATGATTAATTTGCGCTTACAGCAGGGTCCCACCATGCTTCATAGTGTCCGTATCCTTGTTTTTGAGAACAAGGGCCCTGGTTATCTTTGTAATATTTTGCGTGACCGTCACAAAAAGTAAAGTTCATACCGTTGTTATGTCTAAATGTGGTTATTGTGCTGGGGTCTGATTTGTATAAATCTAAATAGAAAGGACACATTCCCACAGAACCTCTTCCGCCATTATATGTATGTTGAATAGTATCGCATACAAAAACAGTGCTTGCTGTATTGGCAAAAGATGACATTGCGGCGGGGCTGGCGGCTGCACCGCTGGCACAATTGGCTTTTTCACCACCAATTAAACCAATGTTATAACCATATCCGTTTACTTTTCTTTTTGGGTTAAAGTCTGTTGTTGTTCTTTTTGCACTGGGGCATTCATATATTCCAATATTTTTAACATAAGGGAATATGGCATCCATCCAAGTCCATTGACTGCTACCTTCACCATACCACCACATTGTTGCAAATTTCATTACAGGGTAGTTGTCAATATTTCCTATAGTGGAAGTGCCGTTCCAGTGATTTGTCATAATTGTGGCGTCATCCATAAAAGGAATTGTTTCATCATAATCATCTGTGTATAATTGTAATGCAGTTCCTAACTGTTTACAGTTTGACAGACAATTGGTTTGTCTTGCTTTTTCTCTTGCCTGAGCAAAGACAGGGAAAAGTATAGCTGCCAATATAGCAATAATTGCTATAACAACCAACAATTCAATTAAGGTAAAACCTTGTTTTTTGTTTTTTAACATGTTTTTTCTCCTTCAAAAATTATAACTTAACCTAACAAGTTTATAATTTTTAATTAAATATCTTTACAATTATATTATACCATTTTTTACATATAGTTGTCAAGGGTAAATTTATTAAAATTTATAAAAATAATAAAAAACTTATATGGACATGTAAACACTAAATTGACAGAAATAAAAAAATATGATATAATATTATTGAGAAGATATAATATTATTGGAGTAGAAAAATGTATAAAAAGGAAGAACTTATAAAATATATATTGGATGAAATCAAAAAAGGCAGATGGAAAGAAGGAGATAAAATACTTTCCGAAAGTCAACTTATTGATTATTTTCATGTTTCTCGGTTTACGGCAAGAAGTGCTTTAGACAATCTAAAAAGACAAAATGTAATTGAAACCGTTAAAGGTAAGGGCTCTTTCGTTAAATCATCTAATATTAAAACAAAAAACTATATTACTGTATTGACCATAGATAAGGTATTTACAGATAATCTAAAAGAGAGTTTTGTTTATTTATTAAATGAGATTAAGAAAAATATATATGATAACGGGTATACCCCTGTTGTATGTGTGAAGAATAGTATTCTTGAAATAGAGGACACATTTCCGGATGTAATGTCAAATTCTGCGGGAGTTATTTCTCTATATGCCGCCGAGTATGATTTGGCTAAATTTGCCGAGGTTAAGATTCCTATTGTTTCAACATTGCATATTAACCCCACAAGTTATCCTACAGTTTTGTTTGATCACTTAAATTATTACAACAAAGTCATCTCTCTTATAAAGAAATATAAAAATATATTAATTTTTGATTATAGGAACGATTTGGTTTGTCATGATGTTTACAGAGATATATTTACTTTTTATTCTTTTAACAGGTTTTTTGAGAGATATAATCAAAAACTATTATTCAGTTCCGGTAAGAAAAAAATAAATAAGAAGCAGCTCTTAAAAATATTAGATGAGATTAAAGATAAGCCTGATTGTATAGTTTTTTTGGATGATACGATTTTTAATGTCGCATCTAAATTAATGCCTCAATATGATCATATATTCAGTAAAACCAAAATTATAACCTATATATCAGAATGTTTTGATTATGAAGGTAAATATCCTATTACAAAAATACATTTTTCATTAGATGAAATGGGCAAACAAACAGTTAACTTGCTTATTAAAATGATAAATAAAGAATACATAAGTAAATATAATATATATATAAAACCCAAGATTATGGAATAAAAGTCCATCCCTCATCAGTTTGCTTGAGTGTTGGCAAAATTTATTAGGCTTCTATCGTAAAATTCGCATACTTGCAAATTTTACTCCTGACCACCCACCGTCTTCCCAAATCCCCAAAAATTTCGCAAGCTCTATTTTTCGGGAACCCTTGGGTTCGACGGTTCCCCTTCCTTCCAAATCCCTAAAAGTTTCGCAAGCTCAACTTTTTGGGAACCCTTGGATGAAAGGAATTTGCGAGAGCAAATTCAGTTCAAAGAGGGTGAGTCTAACAACATAGGCTTTTTTGTCCCAATTCAATACCCCCAAACCTTTTGGTTAGGGGGACTAGTAAAAGGGGAAACCCTTTTGGAAAATCACCTTATTTGTTAACTAATTCCATAAATTCTTCTTCGGTCATTATGTTTACTCCAAACTCTCTTGCCTTGTCAAGTTTGGAGCCTGCGTTCTCTCCCGCAACAACCAAAAAAGTGCTTTTTGATACTGAGCTTGAAGCTTTTCCGCCTAAGTTTCGGACAAGAGCCTCAGCCTCGCTCCGTGTCATTAAGTTTAATTTACCTGTAAAGACCACGGTTTTGCCTAAAAATTCAGCTTTGGTATTTTTTTCTTCTGTCTTTAATTTTATGCCACAATTTAAAAGTTCATCTAACAGATTCAGATTATCTTCATTTTGGAACCAATTGTAGATGGATTTTGCCATAATTTCTCCCACATCGGGGATTTTGGCAAGGTCTTCTTCTGTAGTATTTTTTAAAGCCTCAACAGAGCCGTATACATCAGCCAAAACCTGCCCCGTTTTCTCTCCTACATGTCTTATTCCAAGTGAATAAATAAATCTTCCCAAAGTAGTGTCTTTGCTGCTTTCAATGGAATTTATAATATTTGATACAGCTTTAAAACCTTCTTTTTTGTATTGAGAAGATTTTTTATACTTTTCCAAATCTGTGTAGTATATGGAGATAATGTCTTCTTCTTTTAATTTGTAAAGGTCAGAAACTTTTTTTATTAAATTATTGTCTAAAAACAGGTCAATAATTTGAGGACCCACTCCGTCAATATTCATGGCCCCCTTTGAAACAAAGTGAACAATGGAGTGCTTGATTTGTGCGGGGCAGTTTTCTTTGTCGGAACATCTGTAAACCGTGTCTGTGGTTATAACCGGAGCTCCACATACGGGACATACTGTAGGCATATTGAATTCTTTTTCTGTTCCGTCTCTTTCTTCTTTTACTACGGAAACCACTTCGGGAATAACTTCACCTGCTCTTTGAACATAGACCATATCCCCGATTTTTATGTCTTTTCTTCTTATTTCACTTAAATTGTGCAAGGTGGCTCTGGAGATAAGAGCGCCGTTTATGTTTACGGGTTCAAGGTCTGCAACGGGGGTTATGGCTCCTGTTCGTCCCACTTGAACGAAAATGTCTTTCAGCTTGGTTTTAACTTGTAGCCCCGGGAATTTGTATGCTGTGGCGTATTTGGGACTTCTTGCAACATACCCCATTTCTTCTTGCATTCGGAGATTATTAATTTTTATAACCAAACCGTCACAGTCATATTCCAAGGTGTTTTTAATGGTGCCAATGTAATCAATATAATCACAAACTTCATCAACAGAAGAACAAACCTTATAGTTGGGGTTAAGGTTAAAGCCCCATTCTTTCATTTTAAGAAGACTTTCGCTGTGAGTTTCAAATGAAACGCCTTCCATTCCACCTAAACCGTAACAGAACATTAAAAGATTTCTTGAAGCAGTCACAGAAGGATCCAATTGACGAACGGAACCGGCGGCGGCGTTACGACAGTTGGAGAAAAGGTTTTTGTAGGCTCTCAGTTTTTTTCCTTCTTTTTCTCGCACTTCATTTTCTTTGGCTATTTTTTCGTTTTCTGCATCTATTTGGTCGTTTATTCTTTTGAATTCTTTGTGAGTTAAGATAATTTCACCACGAATCTCTATAATCTTTGGTGGAGTGTCTGTATTTAATTTTAAGGGAATGGAATGAATGGTTTTGGCGTTGAGAGTTATGTCTTCCCCTGTGTATCCGTCTCCACGAGTGGCTGCTTTGGTCATTATACCGTTTTCGTATGTGACAGATATGGCAAGACCGTCAAATTTCAGCTCACAACAATATTCTGGCTCTTTGTCTAAGGCTAAAGTTTTTTTACAGGTTTCATTAAAGTTTAAAAACTCTTCTTTTGAAAAAATATTACCTAAGGATAGACAGGGAACAATGTGAGTGATTTTTCCGAAATCACTTTGAATGGGAGCTCCAACCCTTTGAGTAGGGGAGTCGGGAGTTTTTAGGTTGGGATAGTCTTCCTCAAGGTGTTTTAACTCTTCCATAAGAGCGTCATATTCCGCATCAGAAAGAGTTGGGTTGTCGTTAATATAATAATCAATATTGGCTTTATTGATTTTTTCTTTTAATTCATTAATTTCTTCTTCAATATTACTAAACAGATCCATTATTATACCTACACTTTTGTTTGCAGAATTTACACCAATCCCCTTTTATATAATTATAATCTCCTATTGCCGCAAGCATTATTTTATATTTGTTTTCTTTATACCACTTTTTTACATCTCCGTAAAGAACTTCTCTTGTGTTAAATGAAGCTTGATTTAAATAAGTATGTGTATATTTTCCCTTTTTTATGGTTGGTTTATAAAAAGTATATGTTATGGAATAGTCATCCTCTCTGTTTTGAGAAGAGAGAAGTTCTAAGGCGTATAAGTTAAATTCTTCATTTCCCGGTATCTTATTAAATGTGGTATAAGAATATGAAATAATCTCGCAATGTTTATCATTATAAAGAATTAAATCCGCACCGTCATAGAACTGAACAGGAATGTCGTTGATAAAATATTTTTTAATTCTCGAGTGTTTTTCGTTATATAAATCTACTTGGTATTTAAAGTCTTTCCCGTAGTTTTCTTTAAAATGGGTTATTCGGTTATCAATAAATTCCAATGTTTCCTTTATTTCACTGTTTAAAGAAATCGGAATAGATTCCGGAAAGTAGGTTTGGTGGACATATTTACAGTTAACCCAATTGTTTATGTAATAGTGATATAACAATCTTTTGTTTAACATTTTTTTGTCTTCCAAAGATCTATACGCATTTTTTTCCGTAGATGTATAATTGGAACATTTTAACCATTTATTAGCGTTTTTGCAACTTAAAATATTAAGTTTTTTATTATATACAAATTCATTTAAAAACTCTTTATTTTCTTCTTCACATAAATATTTTATGTAATTTTCTCTTGTGTATGTTCTTTTTGCCTTTTCGTGTTCTTTTCTTTTGATTTTTGCCGGGTCCGGTGTTCTGTGGAATATGTTTTTTAACAAATTTTGAATACTCATTTTATCCTTTCACGCTCCCTGTGACGATTCCTTTTACAAATACTTTTTGACAAAGTAAAAATATAATCACAATGGGAATAAGGGTGACTGTGGAGGCTGCCATAAGGGATACCACGTCCACCCCCTGAACATCGCTGAAAGTGGCAAGACCTAAGGCTAAAGTTCTTTTATCTACAGAATTTAGATATATTAAGGGTGTCATAAAATCGTTCCAGTGAGCCACGAAAGTAAAAACCAAAACACTGACTGCCACAGGTTTTGATATGGGCATAACAATTTTCCAATAGATTTGCCAGGTGGAGCAACCATCCAGTTTGGCAGCGTCTTCAAGTTCATAAGGAATAGTCAAGAAAAACTGTCTGAAAAGAAATATATACATGGCATTTCCAAAAAATGCGGGAAGAATTAAGGGCCAAAGTGTATCATACATACCCAAGTTTTTAAAAATAAGAAATTGTGGCACACAGGTCACCATGGTAGGCAACATAATTGTTGAAAGGACCAGCAAAAATAATCCTTCTTTTCCCGGTGCCTTAAGTCTTGCAAAAGCATAAGCTGCCATTGAGCAAGAGAAAAGGGTTCCTATTATACAAAAAACCGTCACAAAAACTGTGTTTAAAGCGTATTTCCAAAAGGGCATAAGAGTTAGGGCATATTTATAATTTTCAAAATTAAACTTCTTTGGAATAAATAACAAAGAGGCGTTGTTTATCTCCTCAATATTTGAAAATGACGCCATAAGCATCCAAAACAGAGGTGCCAAAAACATTAAGGCAAACCCTATAATTATAATATACCTTATTATCTGTCTCAAGTAGAATTGGAATTTCATTTATTTTTTATCTCCGTCATAGTAAACCCATTTTCCCGCAAGTTTAAAGTTAATATATGTGACAATCATAACCACAATAAACAACATCCATGCCATGGCAGAAGCTTTACCGAGGTTTAGATATTGGAAAGCATTGTTATACAGATAAAGCCCATAGAAAAGCCCGCTGTCTTCCGGTCCTCCTGTTCCTGAGTTAAGAATAAAGGCCTGTGTGAACATTTGTAAAGAGAAAATAATTCCTGTCACCAATTGATAGAAAATAGCCGGGGAAATAAGAGGAAGTGTGACAGAGAAAAACTGTTTTGCGGGTGACGCTCCGTCAATATCCGCCGCTTCGTAAATTCCTTCCGGCACACCTTGTATGGCGGCAAGATAAACAATCATACTTGATCCTACAGCCCACACAGACATTATGATAAATGCGGGAAGCACAAGCTGGGGATTAATTAGCCAACCGTCTGCGTTGGGATACATGGCAAGCCAAGTGAAATGTCCATTCTCTATCCAAGGGACAATATGGAGATTTAAAAAGTTATTTAATAATCCTTTTGGTGAAAAAATGTTAATCCAGAGAACACTTGTGGCAACTCCCGAAATAATGGAGGGCATGTAGTAAAGAGCTCTGAATATGGCAATACCCTTTATTCCTTTTGCCAAAAGCATGGAAACAAAGAGTCCAAAAACAACTGACAGAGGCACAGCAAAAACTGTATAAACAAATGTGACCCATATTGATTTGATAAATCGAGAGTCGGCAAAAAGCTCTGTAAAGTTTCTCAGGCCTACAAAATGTCCTTGTGTTAAAACATCCCATTTTGTAAAAGATATTACAAGGGATGCTAAAACCGAACCTAAGGTGAGAATGAGAAATCCTATTATCCAAGGGAGCAAAAACAGGTAAAAATCTCTCGCCTCTTTTCTTTCCTGCCCGGGCTTGGTGTGTTTATATGTGTAAACAGTCCATATAATAAGAAATATAAGCAGAATTATTATAAATATGGTTATAATAACACTCCAATTTACGGGAGTGTGGGATGACATATCTTCGTCGGCTTGTTCGATAATTGAATTAACGATTTTTTCCCCATTTGTTAAAGTGGTTTGAGCATCTTGTGTGCCTTTGAGATATTTTTCTAACTCTCTTGCTAAAGCGTCGTTGGCCTCATTCCAACCGGGCACAATTGGAATGGAGTGCCCGTAATCTAATTGGTCAATAAATCCTTTATATATGGGATCTTTATAAAAACTATCGTCAAGGGCAGCTGATTTTCTGGCGGGGATTCTGCCTCCCGCAAGACAAACATTAATCATTTGCTCTTTTTCTGTGGCAAATTTAATAAATTTCCAAGCAGCTTCTTTGTGTTTGCTTGTGGCAGGAATGATTAGGGAATTTCCCACAATTTCGGATGCCGGCATTTGTGAGTAGGGGATAGTGGTTACACCAAAATCTAAATTAGGAAAGTTTTTCTTGTAAATGGCAACTCTGTAAGGACTGTCCACACGCATGGCAATTACCCCTTTGCCAAAGGGGTCATTTACATTTCCCTTGAAGGCAGAGGTGAAATTTTGAATGTTTTCCGTAGAACCGGCCTCTTCTTTTATGAAATCTGACATAAATTTAAGAGTCTTTAATCCCTCTTTGGAGTTGAAAGTAGCTTTTTTTGTTTCCGGGTTTACAAGCTCTCCTCCTTCCTGCCATAAATAGAGAGCGAAGTTGTTGGGGTTGTATAAGAAATCGGCATAGCCTAAGGAGATAACAGAGCCTTTATTATCTTTTTTGGTCAGTTTTTTGGCACAGTCAAGAAGCTCTTTGTGAGTCTTTGGGGGATTGGTATAACCCACGGATTTTAAAAGCTTTTTGTTATAATAAAGAGCGTTGGGAGACAGTATCCAAGGAATACCGTATAATTTTCCTTGGTATTGATTTTGTTTGAGAGCTGCCGGGTAGAAATCCTCTTTGTCAAAAGTGTCTTTTTTTATGAAATCATCTAAGGGCAAAAGAGCTTTTTTGCTCATCATATTACCCCCTAAGTGAGCATAAAAACGAACCACATCAGGTGGCACTTCTCCCGCTATGGAGAGTATAAGCTTTCTTTCAATATAAGATTGTGGCACCAAAACAGCGTTTACTTTTATATCAGGGTTTTCTTTTTCAAAATCTGTTATTAATTTTTCGTAAGCTGTTTTTTCTTCAGGTGATGCACCATACCAAAAAGTTATGGTTTCAGTGGCAAACAAATGCCCCATTGCCAAAAGAATAAGAGCTGTTATAATATAAATCTTCTTCATTTTAAAAGTATAACCTTAAATTACTACTTATATTATACCATATTTTTATTTGTTAAATAAACTTTTAAAAAAAAATAGATAAAAATATTGAAATATGATATAATATAATTGATAGTAATAATAATTTTATATGTATACGTCTCCGAAAATTCGGGGGCATTATTGTATGTGTAAGGGTAAGAGTTGGGAACTTGATAACAGTTTAGGTCAAATTAAAGGGACATTATTTGAACCGAGTGACGAAGATGTTTTAATTGATCCTGAATTAGTATTGGAATTAAAGAAAAAAGGTGTTAAATTTACAGAAGAAGATTTGTTATTTGTGACGAGAGATTCCTCCGGTGAAATAGTCTTTTTGGAAAAAGGAAACCCGGGAGCCGGCTTGGAACATATTATTAATGGAACAGAAGATTCAGGAAATCATAAAAATAAATTTAAAGATAAGCTAAATTTAGAAAAAGAAGATATTGGTATTGCAATATATAAATTTATTAAAGAAGATAATATTATTAACGTAAAACCATCAAAAGATAATGGTAAAAATGTAATTTATTGTTTAAATAACAAATATCTTCATATTGTGATTGCAAGTAATGGTTTTATTGTCACTGCATATCCTGCTTCAAATGATGAAATAGAGAGGTTAATTCAATGATTATAGAAATAAGTTGGGATTATACAGAGGATATACTTTGGATATATAATGATGAAAAGGAATGGTTGAGTGAAGGTTTTCCGCTGATTGATGATGATGAGGTTCTTTTAAAACTTCAAGAAGAAATTGACGATCTTTATTCAACATTTTATGAGTTTGAAAGTCATGGCGAGCAAGTATGGTTTAATAAGCCGAAAATGAAAGAAAATAAACAGAAAATGTTGGATTTACTTAAAAAATTAAATGATAGGATTAATGAATTAAATGACGGCACATTTATAGTTGAAGATTTAGAGACTCCATATTGGGAGAATATATAGATATTTTAAAAAGAAAATACAGATAGTTAGTTTGTATTACACTATATTATTTGAAAAAACTTTTTACTTATGGTATAATAATTATGTATCTGTAAATGAATTAATTGTAGTATTTAAAAAGTTTTCAGATATATAGGGTAAAATAATGTGTGACGATAAATATAAAAGATGTAAGAGTTTTTATAATCTGGTAGTCAAGAGATGCCTTGACTTTTTGGTAGCTGTATTTATGCTTATTTTATTATCACCTATGTTTCTTGTTGTAGCTTTGGCTATTGTTTTTAATACAGGCTTACCTGTATTTTATAAAGGAAAAAGAGGTGGTTATAAAGATAAGCCTTTTTATATGTATAAATTCAGAACCATGTTTCACGGACAGGAACACAAAGGTAGTGTAATCACCAAGGAAAATGATGACAGAATCACCAAAGTCGGTAGATTCTTAAGAAAACATAAACTTGATGAATATCCTCAATTGATTAATATAATAAAAGGGGAAATGTCATTTGTGGGACCGAGACCGGAAACTTATTATTACATAAATACTTTTTCAGAAGAAGACAGAAAAATGCTTTTGGTTCGCCCCGGTATAACCGATTATGCTTCTTTGGAGTTTAACAATCAAGAAGAACTTATAGGTGACGCGGATCCTGACGAATATTATGTTAAATACATTCTTCCGAGAAAAAACCAACTCCGATTAAAATATATAGAAGAATTATCTTTTTCTACAGATTTTAAAATTTTTTGGGTGACAGTCTGTACTGTTTTGGGTAAATGTGTCAAGAAAAGTAAAATTTGTGATAATAAAGTTCCCGAAAGTGTTGACAAATAAATTATTTTTTATTCTTTTGTTTAAAAAACCTATATACCCCCTTGACAAAACCTACCAAAAAGTGGTATAATATATATGCGTTGGTTATAAATTTGCTTCCTTAGCTCAGGGGATAGAGCAACTGCCTTCTAAGCAGTGGGCCGCAGGTTCGATTCCTGCAGGGAGCGCCAGTATTTTAAAAGCCCTTATTTTTAGGGGCTTTTTTTGTTTATAGGGTAACCGTCCCACTTTACCTTTAAAAATTGCTTTTTACTTAGTCTTGTGATTTTTTCTTCAAAATTTCTTATTATTCTGCTGACAGAATAATTGAAATTTTATTGAAAAATCTCCCAATCCGTTGTAAAAATCGTATTTTTAAAAGTGGGCCGAGGTTGGCGTCCTGCAGGGAGCGCCAATATTTTAAAAGCCCTTATTTTTAGGGGCTTTTTTGTTTATAGGGTCACCGTCCCACTTTATTTTAAAAATAGCTTTTTACTTAGTCTTGTGATTTTTTCTTCAAAATTTCTTATTATTCTGCTGACAGAATAATTGAAATTTTATTGAAAAATCTCCCAATTCGTTGTAAAAATCGTATTTTTAAAAGTGGGCCGAGGTTGGCGTCCTGCAGGGAGCGCCAGTATTTTAAAAGCCCTTATTTTTAGGGGCTTTTTTGTTTATAGGGTCACCGTCCCACTTTATTTTAAAAATAGCTTTTTACTTAGTCTTGTGATTTTTTCTTCAAA
>JAFSVJ010000039.1 GCA_017445025.1 Abditibacteriota bacterium
ATCATTATCTTTGAGACAAATATAATCTACAAATTCTTTTTCCTTACATAATTCTTCAATATTACAATATTTAACACCCGATATAATTTCTTTTCGATCTTTAACCAAAGAATAAATATTATTTTTCTTGCATATATAAACATTAGTATTTAGGGGATAAATGGCATCATACTTATCTGTAGGTCCATATAAAGTCTCACCTTTAAGATTTTTAACACACCATTTATTACCTTTCTTACAAGAAGCAACTTTATTATGAAACTCCCCTATTTCATCATATTCACAAGGTATTATAACTGAACCATCAAGATTGTAATAACCAACCTTATCATTTTTAAATGCTTTAAGATAGATATCCAAATCTTGAGTGCAATCTCCTCGGATAAATTCATACTCAAAAGGCAATATTTTTTTACCGTTTATATTCAATAATGCCCAAACTTCATCATCATAAGAACACAAAACATTATTATATTTTAAAGGTGCGTAAGAAGTGACAGTTCCCCAAGTAGTAATATCATATTTAAAAGGAAAGACTAATTTCCCTTTTAAATCATATACTCCTATTTTTTGATTTTTATTAACTGCAACCAAATTGTTAATAGGATAACAAGGCCAATCAGACTCTATAGGAGTAATTTGCTTTCCGGTAATATCACAATATCCATATTTATCACCATCTTTATCAGTCAAACAAAAACTATCACCAATGGTTTCAAAATATACACCGGCTTTAGGCTGAATAATCTCTTTGCCGGTTAAATCAATTATACCGCATTTATATTCGGAACGTTCGATATATGCATAGGCACAAGAAACCAATAATATACAAAAAACAATAAATATCAACTTTTTCATATCTATTAACTCCTATAAAATATTATTTAATAATATTATACCATATATAAAAAAAATAAGCAAATTATAATAAATTTGCTTATTTAAATCTCTATAAAACCAAATCTTTAATAACTTTACCGTCTTCATAAATTAAATCATATTTTTTACCCTTAAATTTAACACCTTTTAAAATAACCTTTGTCCACTCTTTGGGGAGGTTATTGCTGTATTTAAAATCAGCATTTTTATAATTATCATACAAATCGGCGTCCAAACCGCAGAAGCCCCAAGGAACACTTGCATAAGAAGAGCCGGCACCGGTCAAGAAACACCAATATACATAAGTATGTGAACGCTTTTCATTAAAATAGTTAAAGGGGCCACGCATAAAAGGCCTGTAACTTCCATAAAAATCTTCTATAGCATCCGAAGAATGCATCCTTGCGGATACTACCGCATGAGCGGAGTTTGACATAGCGGGTCCGTTTTCTGTCACCTTATCTTTATAGAACTTAAATGTGTTTTCAAACAAATCCTTGCCAAATGAATAATCACTTGAAAGCTTTGTAATAAACTCATTATATTTTAAAGGATAGGAAAGCAATTCCGGATCTGCCTGTTTTATCTTCCCACCTTTATATCCGTCATAAATATTAAATCTGTTGTTTTCTTTATCAACACCTATAAACATATTGTTTGCCATATTCATATATTCCGGGTTTGGACTTATGCCCAAAACCTTTCCCGCCTCTGTGGCTATCCACAAGTTTATCTGTGCAATGGCATTTGTATAAACGGAATTGTCAACTATATTGGCATTTTCATCGGGAGGACATACTTGCTTTATCTCATACTTACCCTTATCTCCCTTAACTGCTCTTGACAACCAATAATCTGCTGTGGCTGTCAAAACAGGATATGCTTCTTTCAAAAACTCTTTATCTTCCGTAAAGACATAATATTGCCAAATAGCAAAAGCTATATCTCCGTTTATATGTCTTTCGTGAACAGTGCTTGGATCCGGGCTTGTTTCAATACCGCTCTCACCGCTTTCCCAAGCATATTCGGCTCCTTTCATACCATTCTTTACGGCATTTGCTTTTGCTCCTCCAAGAGTTTTTATTCTGTATTTTAAAATACCTTTTGCCAAATCGGGATGTTGCCATATAAGAGCCGGAAACATCCACAGTTCACTGTCCCAAAATACATGACCGCTAAAAGCATTCATAGACAATCCCATAGGAGCTATGGAATAATCCTCAGAGGCGGAACAGAGAAGATAAAACAGATTGCTTCTCACTACTTGCTGAGCTTCTTTATCCCCTTCTATCATAACATCGGATTCCCAAAGCTTTGCCCAAATATCTGTATGTTCTTTTTCAATTGAATTTATTCTATCAACATTTGCGGGCAATATTTCTTTGTTATCTTTTGAAACCTTTGCCAAATAATTAAGTGTAAACTCTGATTTTTTATCCACGCTGCATAAGAATTGAACAGCTTCGTCATAATCTCCGAGAACTGTTGCTCCCATATTAACTCTTTGGTCAATACCTTCTATATTCTCAGGTATTATTTTTTGCTCTACATATAATTTTACTGTCTTGCTTTTGGGCTTTAAAACATAAGCTTTTTGGTCCTTATCATAAGAATATAAGCTCTTATCATACACCACGGGAGCAACAACCAAAAGTTGTCCCTTATAATCACTTTTTATATCAACTTTTATATACACAGGGCAACTCTTATCTTTCAACCTTAAAACTTGGGTGCTTATATTACAATTAAGTTTCTTTGAACCTGCTTTTAGTTGACATTTAGTTATTAATGTTGCGGTTTTCATATCCAAAGTTTGTTCATAATTCTTATTATCAACAACAAATTCCGTTACCTGAGAATTATTATATTCATAAAACCTAAGATCTGCAATATTTGGAACACTTATTAAATTTTCATCACCATATACTCCTGCCATATACATAGGTTCAGGCTTTTCATTCTTGAGAGAAGTCCCCTGTGATAAGAGTCGAACACCCAAATATCCGTTTCCGAGATATGTGCCATATTCATTATCCGGTTCATAAGAAGTTAATACAAAACCGTCTTCAAAAGCATCCGTTCCGGTTTTCCACACATTTTTTTCCTGAGTTTTAACAACTTCATCAATACCTGAATTATCATTACAACCAATAAAAAATGCAGTTAGAAATATTCCAAATAACAATAAAAGTTTTTTCATTTTTTACTCCTCTCGTTTTGCTACAAAATATACTCTGTCACTTCGTTTGGTAGGTTTGTTAAACCTATATGCACTATATACATTTAAAACATTAAATCCGCAAGCTTTAAGCATATATGTAATTTCTTCTATACCGTATGCTCTTTGAATATGAACTTCCTTAAATTCTCGCTTCTTCCCTTTCTCATCTTTTACAATAAAAGTCATATTAACAGTGCATATTTTATCACGGTCATTCCAATCAGGCTCCCAAATATATTGAGGATAGGCATCGGGGCTAAGATTAACCTGTGCAAAGAAATCATTGGCAAGAGCATATTCCGTGTTCATATCAAATATAAAATATCCCGGTGACTTTAAATGTTTATAGACCTGTCTGAAGGCACTTTGAAGGTCCGATTTATTTATAATATAATTTAAACTGTCAAAAAGACTTATTGCCACGTCAAAGGTTTTGTTAAGCTCAAAATCTTTGGCATTTTGACAATAAAAATCTATATGTGGATATTTTCCCTTGGCAACTTTTATCATACTTTCAGACAGATCAAAACCCGTCAGCTTATAATTTCTTTCTGAGAGCAAATTAGACACCATCCCGGTGCCGCAAGCCACATCCAAAATCTCCACAGGTTCTATATCCAGAACTCTAAAAATATTCTCTATATATGCAACCCAATATTTATAAGGAACACCATGCATAAGTTCATCATAATATTGGCTTATCTCGTTAAATTGATTACTATCCATTGGGAAACCATGTCCTATATTTTTCCGGAAACTCACTTTTGTTCACATACCACTCAAACATTTCTTCATAAGTGGAAAGGGTTCCTTGTGTTTTTATTCCCGGCTTTCGTGCTTTTTTGTGACCGTCACAATATAAATAGTTGTTTACTGTATTATGCCAAGGCCTTCCGGGATTATCTGCCATAATATTTGAATCGCTGTAACCCTTTGCCCAAGACCAATTGCCACACCTATAAATGTAATAATAGTTTGTATCGATATATCTTGAAGATAAAGGATTACCTTCAAATAATAATATTGTTGCTGAAGGTTCCTCAATAGTGTTTACATCAATTGAACCCAGAATATTTATAGATGACGGATATTCCACATCTGCGGGGCTCCTTAAATATGAATTCATAGTATAAGTTCTGGGCTTAAATCTTCCACCCCATTCCTTCTTATTGGGACAACACCATACAGAGCCTATTCCATGATTTTTTACATAGGTAGTCAATCCACCTTCCCCGGACTGATCCCAATAGTTGTAGTCTCCCGCCAATCCTCCCGGACTTGGCCAATATCCGTCATAATCCTCTGCATATAAACCAAAAGCAGTCCCCAACTGATGAAGGTTTGACATACATTGGGTTTGTCGGGCCTTTTCTCTTACAGGACCAAAAACAGGAAATAAAATTGCTGCGAGAATAGCTATTATAGCTATAACTACCAATAATTCCATTAGAGAGAAACCTTTATTAAATGTCATGTGTTTTACCTTTTTGACGCCCATATGAAATTTAGACGCCACTAACCTTTGTGGTGCTTAGCACCACGATTTTGTGATTTGTGATTTGAACTCTTTTTACTAAGCAAATCTCTTTGTGCCTTTTTCTCCTGTGGAGTCTTGGCAACATATATTTTCTTAAAAGTAAATGGATCCATTTCAGTATAATACATTAAAGTAGAAAGAGTGGAAGGTGTGGGATAGAAATCTTGAACTTGCTCAGGAATGAAATCTCCTTTTAGCATCTCTTTCATCTTTAAAGCATCTTTCATAGAAGAGCCGGGATGGCTTGACATTAAATAAGGCACAAGATATTGCTTCTTTCCAAGTTTCTTGTTAACTCTATTATATTTTTCTTTAAAATTCTCATAGACAGAATGAGGACATTTACCCATATACTTTAAAACATTATCGGAAAAATGCTCCGGAGCCACCTTTAACTGACCGGATATATGGTATTTACATAACTCATTGAAAAATGTATCATCCTTGTCAGCCATAAGATAATCAAATCTTATTCCGCTTCTGATAAATACTTTTTTAACTTTATCTAATTTTCTTAGTTTTCTTAGAATGTCAAGATATTCACGATGACTGACTTTAAGGTTGGGGCAAAGCTTTGGAAACATACACTGTCTATCTTTACAAACACCATATTTTACTTGTTTATCACAAGCTATATTCCTGAAATTAGCAGTAGGTCCCCCAAGGTCGTGGATATATCCTTTAAACCGTGGACTTTTAGTTAATATTTTGGCTTCTCTTAATATAGAAGCCTCACTTCTCTTAACTATCCTTCTGCCAAAATGATAAGTCAAGGCACAAAAATTACAAGAACCAAAACACCCTCTGTGACTTGTTATAGAAAACTCCACTTCTTTTAAAGCCTCTATTCCACCTTCCTTGTCATAAACAGGGTGCCAAGTCCTTTCAAAAGGCAGAGCATATACTCTGTCCGCCTCTTCCACAGATAAAGGAAACTGGGGAGGGTTTTGGATAACATATTTATATTGAACTTTCTCTAAAAGACATCTTCCGTAAACAGGATCGTTTTCTCTGCTTTGAGTTAAAAAGTTTTTTATATAGGCTTTCTTATCTTTTAATAAAGATTCATAAGAATTAAGTAAAACAAAGTTCTTATCATCACTTTTATCAGTCATTAAAAAAGCTTTGATTGTCTCAGGAAGCTTGTTTTCAGGTAAGACATAACTTGTTCCCCGAATATTATATAAAGCCTCTCCATGGCCCATTTCTAAAGCTTTTGCCACTTCTATAATGGTTCGCTCTCCCATACCATAGATAAGTAAATCCGCTTGACTGTCTATAAGTATTGAATGCTTAATTTTATCTTCCCAATAATCATAATGGGAAAATCTTCTTAAGCTTGCTTCAATTCCACCTATAACAATTGGAATTTGTCCATAAGCCTGTCTTATTTTATTGGAATAAACGGTCACAGCTCTGTCAGGCCTTTTATGTGTGCTGCCACCGGGAGAGTATACATCCTTTTTTCTATGGACTTTATTAACTGTATAGTGATTAACCATAGAATCAATAACCCCACCGGAAATAAAGAAACCATACTTAGGCTTTCCAAAGATTTTAAAACTCTCTGTATCTTTCCAATCGGGCTGAGCCAAAACACAAACTTTATAGCCTTCCGCTTCCAAAAGACGAGTTAAGATTGCCACACCAAATGAAGGATGGTCAACATAAGCATCACCTGACACAAAAACAAAATCAGGGGCAATCCATCCCCTATCTTCCATTTCTTTTTTATTTATAGGCAAAAAACTCATAAACTATTTTTAAAACCGAATATTTTAATCTTCACGAATAAAATTCTGTGTAGCTATCTTCCATTCATAATAATAAATCAATATTGGTATAAAGTGTGCTGTTTCTATTTTTATTCATGATTTTACATTTGCGACAAGCCATAAGCTTGTCGCACAATTTTTATTATTATTACCTAATCACATAGTTAAAAGGTGACATCCATAGTTCACAACGGATTTACAGGCTTTCCGTTTACACGCTTTTCATAGTGACAGTGGGGACCCGTAGACCAACCTGTAGAACCTACTTTTCCTATAACCTGACCTTTTGATACACTTTGACCGTTATGAACCAACAGAGATGAACAGTGACCGTAAAGAGTCGTCACACCACCACCATGGTCCACTATTATACAGTTTCCGTATACATTATTCCAACCGGCTTTTATAACCACTCCGCTTCCCGCACAATGAATGGGAGTTCCTGACGGAGCTGCCAAGTCCACTCCTGTGTGCAATCTTCTGGTTTTCTTTATTGGGTGAATTCTATAACCAAAATTGGAAGTTATTCTTCCCGCAACGGGTAAACTCAAACTTCCCGTAAAAGCTCTTGAAAGCCTTGCTCTTCCCTGAGGAGTTGCTTGCATAGCTAAGATTTGACTTTCAATGGCACTTGAAGCTCTCTGTCTCTCTCTGTAAGCGGCTTCTTCTCTCTCTAAGTCATTTTCAATAGCTTCAATTTCTTTTTTCTTATTGGAAGCCAATTCGTTTTGCTTATTTCTTAAAACTATCAGCTCGTTCTTTTTGCCCTTCAAAGCCTCAAGTTTCAACTTTCTCTTATTTCTTTTCTCTTTAGCAATAGCTTTATCTTTCTTTATTTGATTGATAAGATTTGAATCATAATTTATAAGCTTTTTAATATAATAAGACTGAGTCAAAAAGGACCACATATCAGTTGTGTTAAGGAGAACATTGATAAACTGCAAATCTCCACCCTTATACATATCCACAACTCTTTTTCTTAGCAGTTCCTCTCGTCGGTTAAGATTTTGCTCTATCATAGCAAGATTTTTATCAATATCATCAATTTCATTTTGATATTTACTGATTTGGATCTGACTTTGAGCAATCCTTGACTGATACCGATCTATTTGACTATCTATAGAATGGAGATCTCCGTAGGCTTCCTTCTTTTCAGCTTTTTTCTTTGCAATTTTACTTCTCTGCTGTTTCATCTGCTGATTTAAAGTAGAGAGTTTTTGTTTTAAATTGGCTTTTTTGTTTTCTTTTGCGCTGTGGGCTCCATAAGCAAAGGAACTAAAAGCCAAGATAAAAATAAGCACTAAAGGTATTATTTTCTTCATATATTACACCTTTAAATACTTATTTAATGAGAAAAGAGAGCCGGCAAAACCTATTATGATTCCACAAAGAGCAACACACAAAAATACATTACCCACAGACATAGGTTTTACATAAGAAGATATCATACTGATAGCCATTTGGATTTTATTTGTCACCAGCAGATTCATAAGTTCAATGAGCAAAAATCCCAACACACTACCTAAAAAACCAAATATTACACCCTCAAGAACAAAAGGAATCCTAATAAAAGATGCAGTAGCTCCAACAAGTTGCATGGTATAAATCTCTTTACGTCTTGCATATAAAGTAAGCTTTATGGCATTACCGATTACCATAGCAGTTATGGCAAACAATATCAAAGCACACAATATACTGAGCCAATGGATTGTTTTGGCAATAGCAATAACCTTTTTATACTCTTCTCTACCTTCAAGAACATCGGAAACATTTTTAATTTTCCTAATCTGATCTGCCACCACAATTCCGTTTTCCGGGTTTTTAGGAGTGACAGATAGAGCGAAAGGCAAACAATCGGCGGGAAGTCCTGCCGCTTCAATAGTGGGGTTCTTAACCTTAAAAATCTCCCATTCCTTATCCTTTTGCTTTAAAACCACTTCCTTAACTGTGTCAAGAGCTTGTATCTCTTCCGCTACTTTTGTAGCATCTTCTATTGTAGCTTCATCCTGCAAATAAACAGCTATTTGAAAACGACTGATCTCTTGGCTTGTGACATTGTTGGCACCTACAGCAAACATTATAAATGACCATAGAATAAACAAAGTAAAAGCTGTTGTGGTTATTACAGCAAACCCGGAAAGGCCGTTTCTTGTCATATTAACAAAGGTTTCCGCTATGGCATATTCAAACAGTCTGCCCTGTCGTCGTTTAGTTTTTTCTGTTGCTGAATTATCTTTATTTTTAAAATCCATGTATTACCTTTAATTCTATACTTTTTTCTTTAACAATCAGTCATATCTTGCATTGAATTCATCTCTAATTATTCTGCCTTTATCCAGTTGAATAACATGCCTTTGAACCAAATTCACCAAAGCTTTATCATGAGTAGCCACAATCATGGTCATACCCAAAACTTGGTTTATCCCATATAAAAGCTTCATTATTTCCAAAGATGTATCCGGGTCCAAGTTTCCCGTAGGTTCATCGGCAATCAACACTTTAGGTGAATTAATGAGAGCTCTTGCTATAGCTGCTCTCTGCTGCTCGCCACCGGACATTTGGCTTGGAAGAGCATCAATTCTCTCCTTTAATCCTACCACATCCAAAGCATCAAATATTTTTTCTCTTATCTCTTTTGGGTGAGTTCCCACAGCTCTCAAGACAAAAGCCAAATTTTCATATAAATTCTTTTGAGGAAGGAGTTTATAATCTTGGAAAACAATCCCCAACTTCCTTCTCAAAAAAGGAATTTGACCTTTCTTCATATCAGCCAAATTCTCTCCGTCTACAAAAATCTTCCCTTTTGTGGCATTAATTTCTTTATATAAAAGCTTTAGTAATGTAGATTTTCCACTCCCTGTTGAACCTATAACAAAAGCAAAATCACCTTTCTCTATGCTCAAAGAAACATCATCAAGTGCTTTTATTCCATCTTCATATTCTACTGTCACATTTTGTATATCTATCATAAGCTAACTCAAAATATATTATTTTCTCTTGTTTATAATAAACAAATTAAGAGTATCTATCAAGGAGCCTAACCATGTTATATCCGCTATTATAGCTGTGGGTTTAAAGAACATACTCATAATGCCCTCTGAAATATCCGTAGCGTTAACAGCAATACCTATAAAAGTTAAATATAAAACAAATATTATGGCTCCTATAAGAAAATCTTCATTTATAATTCTCCCAAGACCGGGGATTAAACAGGACAGAAAAGTCATATATCCGTTTGTCTTATCGGATTTTGGAGCCTCTCCGTGAAGTTCAGCTTCCATTTGACGTATTTTTTCCTCTGTGTTATAGGCTTGAAGAACGCATTTGGCATACTTTTCTTCACAATAACCTCTCGTATTATCTTCATCATAAATAGCTTTATACTCTTTGCCGGCTTCCTTAACTTTTCCGTTTAGAAGCAATATATCCGCAGCCATTTCTCTTGCGTCTAGATCCTTTGGATAAAGAGTTAAAGCTTCCGTCAAGAACTTACCCGCAGATTGATAATCCTTATTGGTCCAACAAGCCTTTGCTCTCTGCATAGCTTCATTGAATTTTTGTTTATTTTGAAATTCTGCCTGTTGTTTTTTTAAATTACTATTTTCTTCCATAAGAAAACCCTCAATAATATCTCATATTTTAAAAATTATTGCTCAAGAGGTTTAACCTTAGCCCAAAGATCTTCTATATTATAAAACTCTCTTTCTTCTCTGTCAAAAATATGAGCTACCACATCTCCGAAATCCACCAAAACCCATTTAGCATTACTCTTTCCTTCCACAGAGGATTTTTTAAGACCTATTTTTCTTCCGTCAAGAGTAATTGTGTCACACAAAGATCTTATATGAATGTTACTGGTTCCTGTGCAAATCACAAAATAATCACACATAAGTGATTTTTCTGTCAAATCCACAACTTCTATATTTTCAGCCTTCTTGTCTTCAAGAAGTTTAACTATCAAATCAACTTTTTCCTTACTTGTCATTTATTATCTCCACTATTTATCCAAATCTGTTCCTATGATAACTATTACATCCGGAGTGATAGAACTGTCTATAGATACTTCACCAACACCAAGGGCATCCTTTACTGCCAACCCTATGGCCTGTTCCTTACATTTAATCTTTGTATCTATATATGAGAATGAATCCGCATTGCCTGTTGTTATACTCTCATAGCCTTTCAGTTTCAAATCAGCCCCTATTTTGGCGGCTAAACCCTTGACACCTGAACCGTTTAATAACTTAACTTGGGTTTGGGCAGGGGTTTTGCTTGGAGGAAGAACCACAGGCTCACCTTTATCGTCAATGACAGGTTCAAGAGGAATTTTGGGATTTTCACCTTCAAAGAGAACATCTTTAGCTATGGCAAGAGGTAATTCCTCACTGTTTACAACCCAATATGATACTCCGTTTATCATTTTAGGCTCTCCCGGCAATACATCGGTCATCATCTGTTCCGGCTTTATGCCAAGGAAAAAGTCAGCCATACCGTTCCAATCGGTTAGTTTTAAGTTGGAAACTATATATCCCTTATCATAGCATTCTTTTAAGAATTCGGCTCTTTCTGTTTTTGAAGGAAGAGAAATAACTCTGTTGCACAGTGCGATCATAAATTTTTGTTGCCTTGCAATTCTTCCGGCATTGACTTTTTCACCATTTTCAAAAGTATATGAACTGTCCCCAAATCTATCTTTTCTAAATCTAACATACCCTTCCGCATCTTTACCGTCTAAAAGTTGTTTTTCGGGAGAAGCTTTAAGATGAATATGTAAATTACCCCAATTATCATCATAATTCATATCCTTTTCAACAACTATATAGACACCACCCAAAAGATCCACCATCTCTTTTAAACCATTTGTAGAAGTTAGGACATAATAATCTATCATGGTTGGATACAAAAACTTCTCTTCAATTACCTCCATAACCTTTTCCGGCCCACCTTCTTTTAGAGCCACATTCAGCTTGTGACCGGGCAAATCATCAACATAAGTATCTCTCGGAAAGCTGATAGCTCTGACCTCTTTGGTTCTTGTATTAACCGTAAAAAGAGCCATTGTATCACATAAGCCATAACCTTCTTTATTGGTATTATCTCCACCTAAAACCAATATGCGAACATATTCTTTATTGCCAAAGGGATTTTTGCTGAAAAGATCAAAAACAGTTGTATTGGTAGTGGTCATTAAAGGAATAACCTTAGTGAACACAACCGTTATCAAATAACCACAAATAATCCCCCATATTATAACCCATATCAGAGTTTTAATAAGGCCCTTTATTTCTGTATTATCATCATGTCGTTTAGTCATTCGCATATGTATCTATATAATTCCTTAGTTTTCTGTTAATACAACTATTAATTAATATAAAATCCCATATCCCACCAAAATTCCTTATATCTCGCTCAATTAAATATGTCATTTCGGTTATTTGGAATTTGTATTTTATCATGTCATTTAATCATTTGCATATTTATTTATATAAATCATTTTTATTTATATAAATCACAACTTCATAGGTTGTATAATAACGAACAGATTTGGTATTTTTTATTTTTTCTCTCAAATCTGAGCTGGAAATGTCAATATTGGGCATGGTAATATAATCAAAAGAAATATTATTTGGAGAGAGGTCTGTTTCACGGGCCCCCACAATTACCTTACACATTTTTAAAATTTCTTCATATTTGAACCATTTATCAAAATAATTGGCTTCGTCCTGTCCTATTATCAAAAAATAATCATTTTCTTTTCCGTATTTTTCTTTTATCTTTTGGAGAACATAATAGGTATAAGATTTGCCTTCAACTTCTCTTTCTATATCGGAAACTTCAAAAAAAAGATTATCCTTAAGTGCAAGACTAACCATATTATAACGATGGTCAAAAGAAACATTTATACTGTCTTTGTGAGGAGGATTGGCACTAACTACAAACAATACTTTATCTAATGAATATTCTTCTTTTGCACTCTGAGCTAATATCAAATGACCTAAATGAATAGGGTTAAAAGCTCCGCCAAATATGCCTATATTCATTTTATCCTCGGACTTGACCATTACCCACAACAATATATTTATATGTTGTTATTTCTTCAAGACCCATAGGACCTCTTGCATGGAGTTTTTGAGTGGAAATACCCATTTCCGCACCCTTTCCAAGCTCGTATCCGTCATTAAATCTTGTGGAAGTATTGATAAAAATACAAGAAGCGTCCACTCTGTTCTTAAACTCAGCTATAGATTTGGTATTATCAGAAATAATGGCTTCTGAGTGACCGGAGCCATAGTTTTGTATATGAAGTATGGCTTCTTCAAGAGAATCAACTATTTTAAGCGAAATAATAAGGTCGTTATATTCTGTTGCCCAATCCTCTTGTGAAGCTTTATTTATAGACGGACATATTTCCAAAGATTTATCACAACCTCTTATTTCTACTCCCTTTTCACCCAATATATTGACAATTTTCGGCAGAAAATCCCTTGATATATCTTTGTGTATAAGCAAACTCTCACAAGCATTACATACAGAAGGGTTTTGAACTTTGGCATTGATAACTATATCATAGGCTATATTCATATCAGCATATTTATCCACATAAACATGGCAATTTCCGTCACCATGTTCAATAACGGGAATGGTAGAGTTTTCGATACAATTTCTGATTAAACCTTTTCCGCCTCGAGGAATAATTACATCTATGTATTTCTTTTGAGTTAAGAGTTCGTTTACTGCGGCTCTGTCTGTGGTTTCAACTATATTTATAACATTTTGAGGAATAAGACTTTCATCAAAAGAATCTCTTATGATTTTTACAAGCATCATATTAGAATTAATGGACTCTGAACCTCCTCTCAAAACCACAGCATTTCCACTTTTAAGACAAAGAGCAGCCACATCTACAGTGACGTTGGGGCGAGATTCATATATAATTCCGATAACACCTAAAGGAACACGAACCTTGCGAACTTCAAGACCGTTAGGACGCAAGTATCCTGTTATGGTTTCTCCTACAGGGTCCTTAAGAGATGCAATTTGTTTTACACCATCTATCATTTGGTCAATTTTGGCATCTGTTAACTCCAAACGCTTTAACATAGGTTTGGAAATACCTTTTTGATTTGCCAATTCAAGGTCAATTTTATTGGCTTTTTTAATTTCTTCTCTGTTTTTTTCAAGAGAGAAAGCCAAATTGAGAAGAGCTTGATTCTTAAGGCTTGTTTTTAGAGAAGAAGCCTTTTTTGATGCCTCTTTGGCATTATAACATAATTTTTCAATGTAAGTCATAACATACCCAATTTGAATTTTATACTTTACTTAAACTCTACAGTCGCCCCTTAAAGCAAATAGCGAAAACTTTTAGGGATTTGGTGCTACGTAAGGGTTCAGAATCATCCTCTGCCCCCCCTACTACGTAAGAGGGGCAGGGAGGGGTGATTATTTTGCATTCTTCATTTAATTTTGCATTTAGCATTCTGCATTTTTCATTAGTTCTTATAATATCACCATATTATTATGATGAACTACTTCTTCATAGTCATTTTTGCCCAATATTTTTTCTATTTGATTGGTTTTTTTACCGGCAATTTTAAGGACATCTTTTGATGAGTAATATGTTATTCCCTTAGCGAAGATTTTTCCTTCACATGATATACTGACAGTATCACCTACACCAAAGGAACCTTCCACGGTTAAAACTCCCACAGGTAAAAGACTTTTTCCGGAGATTAATTTTTCACGAGCGGGACAGTTAACGGTGATAATGCCTTTTGTCTTTGAGGCAAAAGCCAGCCAAGTTTGCTTACCCGTGTAATTGTGTGACAATCCTTTGAAAAAAGTGCCCACATCATCACCTAAAGCACATTTATAAATAACATTTTCATCTTTTGAATTTGCTATAACAAAACCGGTGCCTGAGCTCACAGCAATTTTGGCAGCTTTAATTTTGGAAGCCATACCGCCGGAACCTACGCCTGAAGATGATTTTCCACCCAACTTAACTATTTCTGATGTAATTTCTTCAACTACGGGAATTCTTTTAGCATCCTTGTTTTTTGAAGGGTCTTTGGTATATAAACCATCCACATCGGAAAGATTAATAAGTAAATCCGCATTGATACCGGTGGCAACAAGAGAAGCTAAAGTATCATTCTCGCCGAATTTGGTTTCATCCGTTGAAACAGTATCATTTTCGTTAACAATAGGGATACAGCCCATTTCCATTAAAACATTAAAAGTGTTTCTAAGGTTTAGATATCTTTTTCTTGAACGAAAGTCATCATAAGTTAATAGTATTTGAGAAGCAAACAAACCATAATTCTCAAAAATATCATTATAAACTTCCATAAGATAAGACTGTCCCGTAGCGGAACAGGCTTGGAGATGGGGAATATCCTTAGGTCTCTCTTTAATACCTAAAATACCCATTCCAACCTTTATGGCACCACTTGAAATGAGAACAACCTTTGAACCTCTGAGAGATAAGGCATATATTTGAGCAACTATTTTGTTGATATTAATTCTATCTATTTTACCATCTTCTAAAGTCACAGAAGATGTTCCAATTTTAACAACTATAATTTTGGGGAAATTACTATTTTTCATATATTATTATTACATGTTTTCGTCAAATTCAAAAACAAAGTTTCCGATAATTACATTATCACCGTGTTTACACCCGGCTTTGCGTAAATCATCGAACAATCCTTTGGCGTCCAGTTGTTTTGTCACTCGTCTTAGAGAGTATTCGTTCTCAAGATCGTTTCTTCTGATAAGAGTTTCAATTTCTCTGCCTGTGACCACAAATTCAGCCATATCGTTTTTGTGTATTTGGTATTTGGGAGCACTCTTAGGCAAAGTAAATACTTTAATTTTCTCCACTTCAATTTTATGCCTGGGAAGAGTATCAAGTCTGTTTGAAATATCCCCTACCAGTTCCTTGAGACCTACATTGGTGGCAGCAGAAATGGTATGAACGCTATAGCCTCGTTTTTCCAAATCCTCTTTTAGCTTGGAAACGGTCTCTTCTGTTCCCGTCACATCAATTTTGTTTAGAGCCACAATTTGAGGATATTTGGAAACTTTTTCGCTATATTTCTTTAATTCCAAGTTAATACTGTCAAAATCATTTAAAGGATCTCTGCCGGAAATACCTGTGACATCTATAACGTGAACCAACAAACGGGTTCTCTCTATGTGTTTTAAGAAAAGATGACCTAAACCTTGACCTTCGGCAGCACCTTCTATTAATCCCGGCATATCTCCTACCACAAAGGATTTTTCCACGTCCACTCGAACAACCCCTAAATTGGGAACAATAGTAGTGAAAGGATAATCCGCAATCTTTGGCTTTGCAGCACTTATCATAGAAATAATGGTGGATTTTCCGGCATTGGGATAACCTATAAGACCCACATCGGCTATGAGTTTTAACTCTAGCTTAATATTAATGGGATAGGTAGGTTCCCCTTTTTCCGCGAAATGTGGAGTTTGGAGAACAGAGTTTCTAAAGGAAGCGTTTCCTCTTCCCCCGGCACCACCTTCCGCAACTACAAACTTTTCTCCATCTACCGTAAGGTCCGCAATAACAACATCTTCGTCAAGGTTGGTCACAATTGTGCCTATGGGAACTTTAAGAATTAAGTCCTCGCCTTGCTTTCCGGTTTTGTCGTTAGAGCCACCGTCTCCACCTCTACCCGCTTTATAGTTCTTTTTAAGGCGAAAATCAATAAGAGTGGAGAGTTGCCTGTCGGCTATTAAAACTACATTACCTCCACGACCACCGTTACCCCCTGATGGTCCACCTCGCGGAATATGCTTTTCACGTCTATATGATACAATACCGTTTCCACCATCACCGGCTTTGACGATTATTTCAACATTATCTATAAAATTCATATTAATCTATTTTTAAATTACCGGTCCAGGGGCCTAAGACTCTCAGTTTTGCTTTTGATGTAGCATAAACTATGTTTTCTTCGTCAACAATGGAAGCTGAAGTTTCTATAAGCCTTGAGTTTATTTTTTCTATTTTAGCCACAGCTCTGTAAAGCTTTCCCGTCATAACAGGCTTTTTGAATCTGACACTCATTTCCGCAGTAACGGTTTTATAGCCTTTATAACCGGCAATTTGAACTTGGACTTCATCCATTAACATTGATTGAAAACCACCATGGAGCACATCTCCCCAGCCTTGGTAGTTTTTATCCAAGTTAAATTCCATATAAAGAGTATCACCTTCTGTATGAAAATGTGTTTTCATACCTATGGGATTATTTTCTCCACATACGAAACACATACTGTCATCAATAAAATCTTTATTCATAATAATAAAATTTACACCTATTATAATTATATACTAAATCTATATAAAAAGTCAATTTTTACTGTTTTCTTTTATATTAAAACATTAGTATTTCATTAATTTGAAAAAAATTACAAAATATGGTAAAATTATTATGGTAAAAAATATTTTTATATATTTGGGAGATTTTTATGGCTTATAGTAAAAAATATAACAAAATTGATGCTTTAGCCTCCAACACTATCCGTTTCTTAGCAGTAGACGGTATTGAAAAAGCAAAGTCCGGACACCCGGGACTACCTATGGGAATGGCAGATGTTGCCTTTACTCTCTTTGGTAAAATTATGAACTATGATTCAAAACATCCTTTGTGGAAGAACAGAGACAGATTTGTTCTCTCCGGAGGTCACGGTTCAATGCTTCTTTATTCTTGCCTGTTCCTTGCCGGATACAATTACAAAATGACAGATCTAAAGTCTTTCAGACAATGGGGATCTAAATGTGCGGGACACCCGGAATTTGATCCGGAGCTTGGTATTGAGACCACCACAGGTCCTTTAGGTCAAGGTATTGCCAATGCTGTTGGTATGGCTATGTCAGAAAAGAAACTTGCCGCCACATTTAACAAGAAAGGCTTTAAGCTTTTTGATCACAAAGTTTATGTAATGTGTGGTGACGGTGACCTTATGGAAGGTATAAGCCATGAAGCTTGCTCCCTTGCCGGAACCTTAAAGTTAGACAATATCATCATGATTTATGATGACAACGATATTTCTATTGAAGGAAACACAGATATAGCCTTTACAGAAGATGTTAAGGGAAGATTTATCTCCTATGGTTGGGATGTTCAAAATATAGACGGTCACAACTATGAAGAAATAGAAAAAGCTATTAAAAAAGCTCAAAAGAACAAAGTTCCTTCATTAATTATTGCTAAGACCAAAATCGGTTTCGGTGCTCCTAACAAAGAAGGCACAGCAAAAGCTCACGGTGAACCCTTAGGAGCAGATGAAGCTGCCGCCGCTAAGAAAAACCTTGGATTTGACCCCAAGAAGAGTTTCTTTGTTCCGGATGAAGTAAAAGCTTTCTTTGATAAAGTTAAGATTGCCAATACTGAAAAGTATAAAGCTTGGGATAAACTTTACAAAGATTACAAGAAGGCTTACCCGAAAGAAGCAAAAGAAATTGAAGCTCTTTACAATAAGGAAATTCCTCAAGACCTATTTAAACAATTAATCAAGGGTGTTGACCAAGAAAAGCCTATGGCTACAAGAGCTTCCTCCGGTGCTGCTCTTCAAATAGTTTCCAAACTGGTTCCTTCCCTCTTTGGTGGTTCCGCTGACTTGGCTCCTTCAAACAAGAGTGACGTTAAGGGTGCCGGAGACTTCTCTGCAAATGATTATACAGGTAAGAACCTTCATTTCGGTGTCAGAGAATTGGCTATGAGTGCTATTTGTAATGGTATTGCAGCTTATGGTGCATTTATTCCTTACGATGCCACATTTATGGTATTCTCTGATTATATGAAACCTGCTTTGAGAGTTGCTGCTTTGGAAGGAATCCAAAGAATATCCATTTTAACTCACGATTCTATATTTGTTGGTGAAGACGGACCTACCCATGAACCTATCGAACAATTGGCTGCTTTAAGAATTGTTCCAAATATAACTCTTATCAGACCTGCAGATACAGCTGAAGCTTGTGCAGCTTGGGTAGCTGCTCTTCAAAACACATCCGGTCCTACATGCCTTGCACTTACAAGACAAAATTTGACAGCTATAAACTCAAAGCCGGAAAAAGCTATTGAACTTCTGAAAGGTGCTTATGTTGTTAAAGACGTTAAAGATCCTGACGCTATAATGATTGCCTCCGGTTCAGAAGTTGCTCTTTGTTTGGCTGCCGCAGATGCCTTGAAGAGACAATACAAGTTAAGAGTAGTTTCTATGCCTTCTATGGAACTCTTTGAAAAACAACCTGAAGAATATAAGCAATCAATTCTTCCATGCGGAGTAAAGAAAATTGCTGTAGAAGCAGGAACAACATTCTCATGGTATAAATATGTCGGAAAGAAAGGTTTGGTAATAGGTATTGACCACTTTGGAGCCTCAGCTCCTTATTCAGTCCTTGCCAAAGAATTTGGTTTTACAGCCGAAAACGTGACAGCCAAAACCAAAGAATTTCTTGCTAAAAAGGAATGTTGCAAAACTAAATGTGCTAAAGCTAAAAAAGCTAAATAGTAATCCAAAAAAAACTCCAACTCAACCGAGTTGGAGTTTTTTTTATCTCCTATCCTTCAAAAACTCACAGGAACCTATATAACAAGTTATAGGCTTATTATATCTATACCTCTCCTTATACTTGGGTTGTTGGTTTATGTTGTTAGGTTTCTATCGTAAAATTTGCAGTTTTGCAAGTTTTACTCCTGACCACCCACTATCTTTTTGCCTTCGGTAACTGTCACACCCCCTTACGTAGTAGGGAGGGAGAGGCTGATCTATATAAACACAACCTAAAGAACAGTCGCCACAAATAAAAATGGAGCATTAGCTCCACGATTTTATGATTTCTGATTTAAAAAAGTTACTCCTCTTCATCGTCCAGATCAACGTAAAAAGTAGATTGGACTTGCGGGGCTTTTATATACTCATTCCCCTCTTTCACTGAAACTATCACTTCACCGGGGGACATAAATATCTGGCCTTCCTTATCCTCACCCCTAACATTTCCATTAAGATAGAAAATCTCTGTATTTGCATCATACTTCAAAGTGTCACAGGTTATTACTCTGTCTTTCTCGGAGATTTTGATATTGCCCTTAGCACTAAGTATCTTCGTCTTATAATTATACTCTCCGCTATCGCACCAGAACTTAATATTTTCAGTTATTTCCTTTTGAACGTTTTCCTTTCTTTTCTCGTTCTTAATATCCTTGGCAACTTCCTTTTTAATAAAGCCCTGTATATGGCCTTGTGCTCGACAAATTCTATCCTTAAAATTAGTATTGCCCTTATCGGCAGTGAAATCGGCTTTCTCGGAAACCACGGATATTTTACCGGGACTGTCCGCAAACTTGGTTTCTGTATTAAATATCACATAAGCTGACATAAGCTTATAATTTTCATATACTATATTCACATTCCCCTTTAGAGTGATATTCTTCCCAGTCTCACCCCAAGGAATGCTTGTGTTATCCGCTGTAACCTTTATCTTTGCTTTTTCCTTTTTAGCATCCTGTGAAAAAGAAAGAGAAAAAGATATTAGGATAATTATTAAAATTAAAAGATATTTTAAGTAGTTTTTCATTATATCATCAAAAAATATTATTAAAAGCTATTTATTATAGCAAAAAGACAAATCAAAAAAGAGTGATTTCTATATCTGTCTTGTCCAGAACCAAAACTTTCTTAACCAAATCCGCATAGCAATGCTGTGCCTTTCCTATCACGTTTCTATCCTTATATAAAATTTCTTCCGGTGATTTCATATACATGGAGTTTAAATCTATATACCCGAAACCTGTGGACACATAGGAATCCTTATTCAATATGGCCTTTACATTCTTTACAGACAAGATTTTTTCCCTTTGAGCAAGGGATATATCAGAGCAATTGAAATTAAACTTTGAATTGTTAAAAGAAACAACTCCCTTAATATTACCATGAGCCTCCATATTTCGAAAATTATGAGATATATCACAACTGTCAGATGAAAAACTAAACAAGAGAGCGCTTTTCACATCCTTATCATAATAATAAACATTACAACCGGTCATTTGGATATCATACCCCCTATCCTCATTTAAAGTATATTTACCGCAAACTTTGTTGAGGACTATAAAAGAAACTATGAAAAAGATTATTGTAAATGATATTATAATATAATTTTTCATTTCTTTGATATTTTAGAAAAATTGTTTTTATAGCAATTCAATCTAAAGGAAATTGTTAAAAGACCCCAAAATAACGACCTAAAGGGGTTCAAGAAAATAAAACTTAGGAAATTTGTAAGAATTTGAGGTTAAGGATACAGAATATTCCTATTTCTTACAGTAATATCTTCTTTACGGAATCTCGAAGCATTTGGACTTGCTTGTTGGTAATGTCTCTCATCTTAATAGATATAGCTTCTTTGTTTTCATACATTTTACAGAAATTACTAACAAAATCCGCTCTATCTATTTGTCTTATCTTTGCAGAATACAAACCATATTTATTAGCCTGTGCCAAGTTCTTTGGATCATAATTGAGAGTAATAAAAGGCACTGAACCGGCGGAAGCAAAAATAAGAGAATGTAAACGAACACCTATTACCAACTCGGACAGAGCAATTAAAGCCTTCACAGTTCTGAAACTCAAAGGCTCTGTAATACGAACTATATTTTCCTTATGCTGAAGATTTAATTCAATAAAATCATCGGGAGCTTGGAAAGGAATATTTAAAAACATAATGTTCGGATATCTGTCCACTATATCATCCAAAGCCTTTATTAAGGTTCTTTGCCATTTATCATCTTTATAATGGCGGATAGACAAAGCCACGTATGGTCTATCTTTCATACCATACTTTTCTAAAACAGCGTTTGCTCCGTCTATATCATTATCACAGAAGAAAGCAGGATCCGTAGTCAACTCTGCCATAATTCCCAAGTTAAAGAGAAGATTATAACTATCCGCATCTCTCACAGATATATAATCAAGTTTACTTACAGTTTCCATAGCAGCTTGAAGCCATTTCACTCCCTTTATGGGACCTACACCCTGAGAAAACATAACTGACTTATCACAGAACCTTTGTGCCAATTTGATTATTCCCAAATAATACATTAAGGATTTGTTACTGGTGACGTTTTGTAGCAGAGAACCACCACCGCTAATAAACAAATCAGCCTGCTTTAAATATTTTATGATTTCAGGAACATTATATCTGCTTATAGGCGTAGTAGTAGGATGATGCTCCTGTGTGTACTCAATATCTTGAGTCAAAACCACTACATCCTCTTCTCTGTTTTCCTTTAATAATTTAACGATACCGTCGAGAACACTCTCATCTCCGGCGTTACCGAAACCGTAATAACCTGATATAACTACCATAATCTATACTCTCTTTGTATTTTTATAAATTTATAATATTTATTAAATCATAAATCACAAGTTAAATTTGCTATCGCAAATAAAAAAACATAAAGCAGAACAAGCCTCCACGAGAAAAACAAGTTTTTTCTCATAGTTTCTAATCAAAAAACTTTATTGATAAAGATTTTTAAAGTCGATTCTCTCGATTTTCCGAATTTCTAAAACCAATTCCAAAAAAGGTCCATAAGACTTAAGTTTATTTTTGCTTTCTTAACAATTTTATAATAAGCAAAACTGCAAAGCCTATTAGAGTTCCGACCCAAAGACCGTTGAAAGCTCTCACTATTGCCAAAACTATAGGCGTATGAATATGGCAAAAGGTATTGAATAAACTAACCAAGCCAATAGATCCCACTGTAAGAAAAATATATGCCAAAGTCTTTCTATACTCTTTCAAGAAATAAAAACCCAATACCAAACAAGGATATCCCAAAATAAATTCCTTTGTCCTTGGTCGAACAAACAAAATTTTGTCCAAAATGTCCCTAAAACGAAGTTCCAAAGTGCTGACACTCATTCCGCTGTCATTTCCGCTTCGTGCCAACATAAGATATATAACTACCAGCAGAACCAAACCCACAGCCACAAAACCTATAAGCATAGGCTCTTTCATAATTTTCTTTACTTTATAACCAAAGGTCTTTAGAACATTTCGGAAACTATCCTTACAATCCAAAAGACCAAATCCCAATATCAAAGCAACTAACAAAAGAGGAATAAAATGAGCCAACTTAATACCCGCAAAGATTGTGTTTCTTATCATATAATCATTGCTTGACAGAAGAGCTTCGTTAATTATTCCCGCATAAAAAACTATACAAAAAGCACCCAAAACCTTTAAAAGAATATTGCTTAAGCTTTTATTGTTTTTAACCACATATAAAATGCCATAGACAGGAGCGATACAGGCAAGTATTAAAGTGAGGAGCTTTAATCCCATACCACCTATAAAACACAGTCCGGCACTTAAAAGAAGGAGAACCGCAAAGAGCAAAACATTCTTCTTATAAGAAATTTCAAAAAGAAGGTTAAAGAGCAAGAATGCCAAAATTCCAACAGCAAGGGAAGCCCATATCTTGGCAACTCTCATTAAAGGCATATTTCCTACTTCTTTAGGAGTGCCTAACTTATAATTATATTTTGACAAACTGTTTTTAATTGAAGAAATATAAACACAGTCTATTTCAAAAGACAAATCAGATTGAAACTCCGGCAGTCGGACAAAAATCAACCTGACACCCCTCTCTCTCACGGCTTTTGTATATCTATCTATAAGAGCGTTCTTGCTCATAGATACCATTTCAAGAGCTGTTATTGAGTGGACTTGAAGAGTGTATTTGTCATTGATATGACTGATAAAATTAGAGCCTTTTTGATCTGTAAATTCTATTCGTCCGAAGAAAATATTGTTATCTTTCATTTTCTCAGCCACATATTTTATCTCGGACTTAAATCCCATAATGGTATCCCCAAGGAATACTACTTGATTTATATAATTATCTTTTAAATAAATAATAAAAATATCAATAATCGTATCGTCACAACCTTTAAAATAAGGTATACGGGCAATAGGGATAAATCCACCTTCTCTTATGGTTTTTAAAATTGCCAAATCAAAACCGATTGGCACAGACTCCAAAAATGCCTTGTTCACATTTCTCGGGTTATAAATAATTTTAGTCTTATCGGGAGATATGGGGATAACTTGAATATTATTTCCAAAAATACCAACCAAAACTTGAGAAATAAAGAATGTATCATATATCCCTGTTATAGTATAGGAATTTTCCTCCACAATACAACGACCGTCAGCTGTCAAAGTAGCAAGAGTATCCATAGGATAAAAAATAGCATTGGCACCGGATTTGCTCAGCTCATCCAAACCATTACTGAAACTCATATTAGAAATAGCGCACAAATCCTTAACTTCGGAAAAGTCCAAAGCCATTTCCACTATATTATTATCTTTTTCTATTTTATATCTGACAAATAAAACGGTTATGGCAAAAATCAGGGATACAAGTATAAATGCTATAACTCCAATTTCAAGTCTGTTCATTATGTCTCCCGTAATATTTAATAAAAAACAAGCAGAAAATTTGTTATTCCAAATCACAAAATCGTGATGCATCGCACCACTTATGTTAGTGGGCTCTAAAGTTTGTAGACGCTCTATGAAACTGAGACGCCACCATCCCCCCCTTTTGCATTCCCTCGCTTTGCGAGATAAAGGTTGAATTGCGGCAATCTCGGGGTCCCCAAAAAGTTGAGCGAATAGCGAAAACTTTTAGGGGTGAGAAATAAGCATCGCTTTTTTGTAAAAAAGCAAACTGCTTTGCTTTTTTAGCAAGAGCAGGAAAATCTATGATTTTTCGGTGACCGACGGCAAAAATCTTTATCACTAAAGATTTTTGACTAGACCCATTGAAACCCACGAGTTCCATATCGTAGGGTTTCAAGGAGGGGTATAGATAAGATCAGCGTAAATTTGCAAAACCGCAAATTTTACGATAAAAGCCAACTAATTTAACAGAGCAACCCGAGTATAAAAAGGGGGAGGACTGAACTTAAAAACAATAATTCGTTAGCTTAGGTTTGCTTTTGCTTTTGCAATAGCTTTTTGAACTGTTTGTTTTGCTGTGCCACCAAAAACTTTCCTTGCATTTACAGAACTTTCCACAGACATATAATTCAAAATATCTTCCTTGGCAGTTGGACAAATCTCATTAATCTCAGAGAAAGATAAATCTAAGAGTTCTTTATTGTTTTTAACACAAAAAGCGACGAGCTCCCCTACTTGTCTGTGAGCCTCTCTGAAAGGCAGACCACCCCTTGTCAAATAATCGGCTATATCCGTAGCGGTAGAATAGGATTCCCCTGCAGCCTTTAACATTTTCTCTTTATTAAAAGTAGCGGTAGACAACATTAATGAACTAATATCAAGACACATAGATAAGGTCTCAATTGCATCAAAAACAGGCTCTTTATCTTCTTGCAAATCTCTGTTATAAGCTTGAGGCAAACCCTTCTGTATGGTCAAAATAGATATCAAATCACCATAAACTCTCCCCGTCTTGCCACGAACCAATTCCGCTGCATCCGGGTTTTTCTTCTGTGGCATTATAGAAGAACCACTGGTAACAGAATCGTCAAGGTTTATCCATCTAAACTCTGATGTGTTCCAAAGGATAATCTCCTCAGCAAGTCGTGAAAGGTGAGTCATACATATAGACGCACAAGCCAAAAACTCACTGATAAAATCTCTGTCGGAAACAGAATCTATGGAATTGGAAGTGGGAGCCTTAAATTCCAGCTCCTGTGATACAAAATCTCTGTCTATGGGAAATGTGGTGCCCGCCAACGCGCTTGAACCCAAAACCAAGTAGTTAAACCTTTCCATGCAATCTTTGAACCTGCCCTTATCTCTATCAAGCATTTCAAAATATGCCATTAAATGATGAGATAACAAAATGGGCTGCGCGTGTTGAGTATGAGTAAAGCCCGGCATAATTATATCAATATTATCTTCCGCCAAAGATATAAATACTTTTTGAAGATTTTCTATACAGTCAATTATCTTTTCCGTTTCAAATCTTAAATATAAACGAACATCTGTTGCCACCTGGTCATTTCGGCTTCTTGCTGTATGAAGACGACCTGCCACGTGTCCTATCCGCTCGGTTAAGATACTTTCCACGTTCATGTGTATATCTTCAAGATTAGTGTTAAATTTTATTTTCCCGGCTTCATAATCGGAAAGAATACCTTCAAGACCACTAATGATTAAATCTGCATCTTCTTGTGGAATAATACCACACTTGCCAAGCATTTTAGCATGGGCTATACTGCCCTTTATATCAACAGTGGCAAGTTTGTAATCGTAAGATATGGATTCACTAAACTTTTCCATAAGTTTGTCCATACCTTTGGCGAAACGACCGCCCCATAACTTTTCAGACATAAAAAACCTACTATAATTATGCTATTATTTTTATTTTTTTCCATTTTCCGGCTTTCACTCTTAGATAAAAGATAAAACATATGACAAACAGATATGTCAAACAGCCGAACCATCCAAAATAAACATTGTGAATAACTGTGGCATAGTATGCGGGCAAAACAATTATGAAAATTCCGCATATAAACATTGTCCACATAATAAACAAAGTGTCTCCGGCTCCTCTCAATACAGAAGCTAAAATTATACCAAAACCGTCCACAAATATATAAATTGAACATATTCTCAACAAATTTACAGAAATTTGAATGAGTTCCAAATCCGGCTCTGCTGTATTAATGAAAGGTCTTATCAATATCTTCGGGATCGTCAAGAACAATATCAAAACCACGAAATCTATAACAGCTGATATTAATAGAGCGTTTTTGATAGTGGCACCAAGAGATTTTTTATCTTCCTTTCCTAACTCGTTAGCCACAAGAATACTAACAGCGGTCCCTATTCCCAAAATCGGCATAAAAGCAATGGAATCAACTTGAAATGCTATGTTAGTGGCAGCCAATTCTACCACACTCATACGACCTATCAACAAGATAAACATAGTCCAAATCAAAAGATCCATTGTAATTTGAATACCGCTGGGAACACCATAATAAAATAGCTTTTTGATTAAATCATATCTTATTTTCCACTTTATCCTTGTGTTATATTCATTATGATAGTATTTGGAATAATATAAAACAAAAAATATAACACATGCCAAAGCTGTAGCTATCTGAGTTGCCCAAGCAGCGCCTGCCACCCCCATCTCCGGGACACCAAACTTTCCGAATATAAATATATAGTCAAATATAATATTAAATACAGTGCAAACAACACTGACCCATAATATTACATGAGACTTCTCTATACCCACAAAAAACCCTGCAATACTTGACATACATATAGGCAAAAAAGCACAGTATATCATAGGCTTAAAATATTCAGTTTCCAAATAAGCCAAGGACAGATCATGCTTTGCCACTGTGACAAATATAAATTCCGGAAAAAGTGAGAAAAGAGCAACCACAAGGCCAAATACCAATGATACAATCAAAGCTTGGTTTATCATTACCGGGATTTCATGTTTGCTATGGGCTCCTCTATATTGAGCAATGAAATTAGAAACATAACCAACTGTTCCCGTAAAAAAACATACCACAGCTCCAACCAGCATACCCGCAGGCATAACCGCAGCCAAAGCTTCTTGTGAATACTGAGCCAAAAATATCTTATCCACAAACTGTTGGATAACATTGGAACATGTGGATAATATAAGTGGCCAAGCAAGAGTAAGAATAGCTTTACAACTTGACTTATCAAATATATTACTTATGGTTTTCATATAACTTATTGGCAATATCTAAACATTCATCATAATTGTAAAACTTTTCCACCAAATATTTTGGAATTGCATTTATACCATACTTGGCACCTAACAAACCACCTGCAACAGCGGCGTTGGTATCTGCATCTCCGCCTTTATTAACTATATCAAAGATAGGTTCTTCAAAATTATCATAATTAAATATAGCAGACAAGCCCACCAAAATAGCCAAATAAGTATATCCCATATTGTCTTCATCCAAAACATAGTCAATTATCTTTTTATTTTTTGCTTCATTTAAGATTTCATCAAATTCTGTATCAATGCCGGAGCAATTAGCCATTACCAAATCATAAGGGTTTTTATCATGCAAAAGAGCATACATAGCTACACTATGTGCCTTACAGCTCAAAACACACCTTGGATCGTAATGAGTGATTTTACAAATATCTTCGGTGGATTTTATGAGTTTATCAAAATCATTCATAAAGAACAGAGGAACACAGGCGTTTCTCATAACACCACCGTTTCCCGCAGATTTCTTTTCTGTTAAAAGCCATGCATTATAACCTGCCTCGGTGGGAGGAACACCCTTTTTTAATTCTTTTATGGCATTACGACATAAACGGCCACAGCCTCTACCATCTTTTTTATACCAATATATAAAATTATCGGCAATTTCATTTAAATTAATATCTTTACTGTTAATCAGAGACCTTGCAATACAAAACATCATTTGAGTGTCGTCTGTCACTTCTCCCAATTGAAAAGCTCTGTTGGAATAATAATCTACAACTCTTTTCCCAAAGAGATTGGGAATTTCTGCTTCTTTACAAAACTCTGTTGGGGCACCTAAGGCGTCCCCTATTCCTGAGCCCATAATAGCCCCAAAAAATCTATCTTTTAAGTCCATAACTATTTACCAAAAAACATTGCCTTAAAATGCTAAATGCAAAATAAACGATAAACTATAGGCTTATCTTATCTATACCCCTCCTTGAAATCTCAAGGGAGGAACCCTTGGGTTTCAACGGGTCTAGTCAAAAATCTTTAATGGTAAAGATTTTTGTCGTCGGTCACCGAAAAATCGTAGATTTTCCGGCTCTTGCTAAAAA
>JAFSVJ010000040.1 GCA_017445025.1 Abditibacteriota bacterium
AAAACCTAAATTCCAATTTGAGGTATTTGAATTAAATGAAAAAGTATCGTTTACAATATATTGATAATTGTTTGAATCTGTTCTTTTGTCTTGGTCGGATGCATAGCCCATAAAAGACACATAACTGCCCTTGGCTGCAAATCTGGGATATGAGCCACTTAAAGAAATGTCATTATAAGTTGACCAATGGTCTGCATAAAGATAGGAACTGAGTAAAATCAGCATTAAAAACAAAAATAACCTTTTTTTCATTATAAACCTCATTGTTTTATGACATAATAAAAAGGTGTGTCAAATCTATTAATCTTGTAAAATAATATGTAAAATATTTTTAAAGATTAAATGTGGTCAATTTCTTTCTTAAAACTTTAAGATTGTTTTTAAGAAACATTATCTCAAAAGAGATGCCAAGGTTTATAACAGATAACTGTTTTATTGTTGATTTTGTATTTAAATATAACTAAATATATTTAAATTATAAAGGTTTATAGAAGTTCGAGTAATAAAAAATAAAAACATTAACAAACAATTAATAACAACTTATTCTTTATTACTTTTATTATACCATATTTAACAAAAAAAGTCAAGAAATCAAGCAGTTTTTTAGGAAATATTTATAAAAAATATTAATAAGAACAGAACACTACTTTAAATTTTATATTTAATAAAAAAAAAGACTTGCATTAAGCAAGTCTTTTAACAATAAAATCATTTAATTAGCTTTATCTTCGGTTTTCTTTTCGGTTTCAGCTTTCTTTTCGGCTTCGGCTTTTTTTGCTGCCTCGGCCTGTTTTGCCATTTGCTCTTGGAACTGCTTCATTTGTTCTTCTTGAATTTTTCTTTCGTATTCACGAAGCTCATCAGCTTTAGCTGTGCAGGTTGCGGCATTTATGTTATCACCTAAGGCAGTAAACTTTTCTGCCAATTCATCAAGGAAAGCGGGGTCTTGCTTGTTTAATTCAAGAGCCTGTTTATATTCGTCCAAAGCTTTTTCGTTTTCACCAAGTTTTGCTAAAGCATCACCGTAAAGAGCTCTCAAATCGTAGGACTCAGTGGTGGCATCCTCTCCGTCAAGCATTCTGTCAAGAGTGTTAGCACAGGCTTTGTAGTCACCTTTTTTGTAGTAAACATCTGCAAGCTTGGCATTAATGATATCTTTACCCAACTGTTCATCTTTCTTAAGAGCCTCTGTAAAGCATTCCACAGCCTTTTGATATTCACCCTTGGCATTCTCGTCGGTCATAGCTTTTTCTGCGTTTAGACAATGATAGTAGCCTTCAAATTCAGGGTCTTTTACATTTATGTCAGTAATTTTATCCATTTTTTCTTGGATATCGGTTAGTTGTGCCTGCATCATAGACTGCTTCATCTGCTCTTTTCGATCGTCTATGGCTTTTTTGTCTAATTTTTCGGGAGCGTTATTTGTCACCTTGTTTACTTTACAAACATAATATGCTTTATTAGCTTCAATGGGTTCTGTTATGTCACCCTCTTTAAGGTTGGACACAGCGGCACCAACCTTAGGAGGAAGCATCCAAGGGTTATCAATGGCATTGTATTCAACTGTTGGGAATCCGGAAACCGTAGAATATTTCTCTTTAACTTTGGCAAAGTCGGCTCCGCCCTTTAATTCTTCATAAGCCTTGTCAGCATTTGCTTTTGCTTCCTGAGGAGTAGATTTGTCTTCGGAAATTATAATTTGACTTAAAGAAAAAGTTTTGTAGCTGTCCTTTACTTCCTGGTCGGTTAAAGCGTTTACTTTATCGTCAATTTTAGCTTCCAGTTGTTTTTGAACCAATTCGGCTTTTATGGTTAAGTCGGAAACATTGGCATTGGCATCGGCAATAATGTAATCTATAGTCAAACCATTGTCAGAAAGAGTTTTAAGGAAAGCTTTATCTTTTCGTGGATCTAAAGCTTCCTCGTCCTCAGACAGATCACCCATAATGGCGTTTCTGTTCTGTTTCAAAACTTCAAGGATTTTTTCTTCTTTGGCTTGTTTAACATCTTTTTTGGTAATGATTATTCCTTCTTCCTCTGCAACAGTGACCAGCTTTTGAGCGTCAATCATATTGCCTACAATCATTTCTTTTAAGTTGGCAAATTCCAAAGGAGACTTCATACCGTTTCGCTGTGCCAATTTATAAATTCTGTCCCATTCTGCGTCATAGTCACTTCTTTGAACATTACCTTCACCGACGGCTATAACTGTTTCTTTTAGTTTTTGTCTCTTAATGAACGGAGCGGCACCGAAAGACCAAATAGCACCGACTACAAATATAACCAACACTACCCACAAAAGAACTTTCAGGTGTGTGGCAAAATCTGTTCTCAATTTATATATTCCCATTTTTTCTCCCTACCGAAGACAGGCTTCGGAATTAAAATTCTGTTTATAACTTATTAAATAATGCGCAATGCATAATTTTAAATTTATTTATAGGCCAATATATATTATATCACAAAAAGAGTATATTTGTCCAATTTTTACTTATTCTATAACAAAAAACTCGGCAAATGACAGTTTATCTATGGTTATTTTCACTTTGCCACCCGTGTATTCCCACAAAGCCTCCAACCCGTCGGATGCTTTTGTAATTCTCTTTGGTTTTTCAGTTTCAATTACAATGTATCTTTCAAAAATTGGCAAAGGAGGATATTGATCTTGCATATTTACTACGCAAACAGCCTTTTTGTTATTACCTAAGAGAGAGGTTAACTCCACAGAATAGGGTAAATCCGTTTCTATGGGACATTCAATATATTTTTTATATAATTTCTTGGCAAATTCCTTTTGAGTGTATTGTTTTTTCAATATAAAGGGAGCAGCTATCCAAAGGCATTTTCCTTTTCCGAATTTATTTTCCGTTATGGCAGGGAATTCTGTTGCCTTTCCCGGAGGGTTGGAGTGAATAGATGCATATTTATATGGGTCATCAATAGAATAAATGGGGAAATTAAAATATTCCAAAGGTTTTGCACCGGTAAGCTTCCCTAAGGGTGCTTCACCATCGGATAAAATCAGCTCTTTTCCCGTATAATTCACTCTCGGTGAATACTCCCAAAGGAAATCCACACCCATAACATCGGAGAGAGCAAAAGAGTCATAATGATTTCCCTTATAATCATAAATACCCGTGGCACCGGTGACTATTAAGTTTCCGCCCCTACGAACAAACTCCCTCAATCTTTCACAAATATCCAAAGATAAATAGGAGCTGTTATGAACAATAATTGTTTTAAATCCACTGTAATCTATAGTGCTGTCTGTGACCACCCTGTAAGGAATATGCATTTCCGTTAACAACTCTGCGGAAGCTAAGGTCTCGTCCAAAACAGCATTTTTTCTCACACTCATATTTGAACTTGACCCGGGAGTGTATCGGTCAAGCTCTGTCCCGTTTAAATTAATATCCACACAGGAAACCATGGAAAAATAAAGTCCCACATTCCCGGTTATATGAAAACGGTTCTTCTTTACGATTTCTCTGTAAGGTGTTAAGTATTCATTTATCTTTTTTAGTCTGTCGTAAAATGAACCGTCCAGGGTTCCGTCGGGGTTAATGGCATCTATAAAAAAGTAAGCTCCTCCGCCGGCAAGTGTAGTTAAGGCACTTAATATAAGTTCCTCGTCGCACTTGCTTGAGGTGTGATCATATAGGCTGACACATCTGCTTGTCATAAATTCAAAAGGCTTGTGAGTGGTCAAAGCATCAAAACCCTTAACTCCAAATCTCTGTTGGATTTTGTCCCCGTAAAAATCTCCGGAACAATAATCACTTGCTTTTGCTATTTTATCACTCTGTCCCAAAAACCAACCGTGAAGCATGGGTGAAAACTGATGAGTAACGGTTATATCCGGCCTTATTTCTTTACAAAAATCTGTCAAATTTTGAGCAAACCCGACTAAAGACTCTTCCCTAAACCTTTGAAAAGACACCCAAGAAGGATCTGACCAATCTATTACCTTAGGAAAGGGCTTACCAAACTTTTTTCTGCAAGCCTCACAGAGACATATACAAGGCCAAAAAGTCATATCAATAAATATGCCCTTAATATCATAAGCCAAAATCTCTTTTATCTGTTCTTTATAGAGAGAAACTGATTTTTCGTTATTGGGACAGGAATAATAATATCTTCCCGTATGAGAGTTGCCCAAATTATCCTTCATGGCAGTTTCCGGGAATCTTTTGGCAAAATCATTATGATAAAGGACCGTATAATAAGCAATGGGAATAATTCTCTCTCTGTTTAAACCCTCTATAACTTTTCCGAAAATATCTTCACTTATGTTTTTATGAATATGACCTATTTTAGAAGGATAATAACAATTTCCGTTGTGGCAGACAGCATAAACCATAGAGGATTCCACACCGGATTTTTTCACCTCTTTAACATATTCCTTTGGGTCAAATTTAGACATAAATTCCGGATTAATATCTGTAATATGATTATCAATTAATAATCTTGAATAAGCTTCATTTATCCACACTTTTACGCCCTCGGATGAGTTGATTTGAAAATAGCTTTAAGCTCGTCACTTGAAACAGAAGTATATACTTCTGTGGTTCCTATGGAAGCGTGACCTAACATTTCTTGAATGGATCTAAGGTCTGCTCCCCCGGCAAGGAGATGGGTGGCAAAAGAATGCCTTAAAGTATGAGGAGAAATATTTTCATCCAATCCCGCCCTTCGACAATATTTTTTTATGAGTTTCCAAAACATCATTCTTGTCATAGGTTTACCAAATTTGGTTAAGAACAAATATTCACTTCGCAAAGTGTTAAGAGAGCCTCGTAGGTCTGTTATATATTTATCAATCCAAAATATGGCAACTTCTCCGCAGGGCACATATCTCTCCTTGCTCCCCTTTCCAAAAACTCTGATGATTTTATTTGTCATATCCAAATCATGGACCTTTACATTTATAAGCTCACTGACACGCAATCCGCAACCGTAAAGCAGTTCCAACATAGATTTATCTCTCAGTTCAAAACCTTCATTTGTAGGTGCATTGAGAAGAGCTTCAACATCTATTATTGTGCAAGCCTTTGGAAGATGGTTTTGAGTTAGAGGGTTTTTGATATTTTTAACAATATTCTTTTCAATTATTTTTTCTCTCAAAAGATACTTGCAAAATCCTCGCACCGCAGCTACTCTTCTGTGGATTGTGGATTGGGCAAAACCTTTTTTGGAAAGGGATATAATAAAAGCTTCTATATCACTTTCTCCGATATTTTCCGTATTTTCAATCTCTTTTTCTGCTAAAAAAGAAACAAATTCATTGAGATCCACAGAATAGGACTGACAAGTATTATACGAAAGCCCTCTTTCAAATTTAAGGTAATTTATAAAATTGTCTATTTCAATGTTTATATTGCTCATAGTTAGAAAAGTGTTAGTAGTATAAAATTATAGTTTAAATAAATCCCTAAATACATCCTCAAAAAAAGGCTTTTTTTTAGAAGATTCTTTACTATCTTCAGTTAATGCAATACTTTTTTTAATATAATCTAAATATTGTCGCCTTGTAATACCTTTAGCAACAGGTTTAACGATATTATGATAATTATTTTGCCAAAATGCTATAGTTTTCTCTTTCTCTTGTGCGAATTCAGGAGTGTTTAATCTTGCCTGTCCTGCATATTGAAAAGAAACTTTTTGAAATTCTTCATCCCTACAAGTAATAAGAATATCAATATCTTCAACTTTACCATTAAGCTCCTGCAATGTTATCAAATCCTCATAAACATCAGGACCTAAACATAAAGCATAATTCTTAACAACATGAGAAACTATTTCCATATTATCTAAAGTATCATAAACAATAACAGGAAGTATATATCTTATTCTCGGAGAACCTTCCACATCACAACATTCCTCACCAAAACAAAGGAAATCACCTATACCTTGGCGATAATGCACTTTAATTGCCAATACGTTACCGGTCATTATGTGAACTAAATATTGCTTATTCTTTTTAAACACAAGCTTCTCAACGTTTTGGTTAAACATCCCTTGACCTAAACCTGCATTTACCACGTCAAACTCAAACATATTTATCCTCTTATAATTTAACAAATCAATTTTTCGGTATCCTAAAAATATAATTATCTTTATGAAAATTCCTCTTGCTTAGGCTGCAGAGAAGAATTACCTGTTGGTAAAAGTTATTAAACCTTTAGTTTCAAATTTGCGGATGCAAATTTGAAATACAACCCACCACAATGGCTAACTCCTTGTGGTTCCCCCTCCTTGAAAGGAAAATTGCGGATGCAATTTTCAGTTTAAGGAGGGTCAGGTCAATCAACTTTACCATTTCTCGAGATTAAAGAATCTGTTAACCATAGCCGGCTTAAAATTTTAGAGCCCGGCCTCTTTTTTTGTTATGGTTCTTTTTGGGCAAATACGAAATTAAAATTTAGATAAGCCTATTACATAACAGCTTTTTGGGTGGTATGTTTTTTTCACATTCGAAGACAGTGAATAAAAATATACTACCCAAAAAGGTGTTTATAGGTCCTACTCAAGAGTTTGGATTTGACCAATTCCAAGGGCTCCCAAAAAGTTAAGCGAATAGCGAAACTTTTTGGGAAGGGAAATAGAAACATAGGAAAAAAGGGGAAGTTTGTAGATATTACCATTTCTAAAACTTTTTTTACGGCCCCCCCACGGAGATGAACAAAGTTCATCTCTCGTAGCCCCCCTAAAGGGGGTTCATTGCCCCCCCATGCCCCCCTTGGGGGGCAACGAAAAAATCTTTAGATTTTTTCGTGGGGGGTGTTAAAAAAATAGAGTGAACCAAGGTTCACTCTAAATCGATAGATACTAATTATTTCTTGCAGCTAATTATA
>JAFSVJ010000004.1 GCA_017445025.1 Abditibacteriota bacterium
AGCCGGAAAATCTACGATTTTTCGGTGACCAACGGCAAAAATCTTTACCATTTGGGGTCCCCAAAAAGTTGAGCTTGCGATATCTTTTGGGATTTGGGAAGACGGTGGGTGGTCAGGAATAAATTTGCATAGAATTGCAAATTTATGATTGAAGCCTAACAATTTAAACCAACACCCCTAATATAAGGAGGGGTATAGATAAGATAAGCCTATAGTTTATCGTTTATTTGTTATTTGGAATATTTAAGCTTTTTTTTCTGTTCTGTTTATAACCATATCTTGCCACTGTTTATCAAGAGTAGCAAATCTTGCATTCCAACCGGATACTCTGACAGAAAGATTTTGGTGTTTTTCAGGGTGAGCCTGAGCATCTAACAATGTTTCTCTGTCAACTACATTTATTTGCATGAAGCATCCACCCAAATCAACTAAAGCTTTATTCAAACTTATAATAGCCTCTGTTCCTTCTTCACCTTTAAGAGAACTTGGATGCAATTTCATATCTAAAGGACCGCAATTTGGTAATTTTCTGAAATCAAGCTTACAATAAGATTTCAACATAGAAGTCGGACCGGAAATATCACAATTAGGGCTTGGAGACATATTACCGGCCAAAACCTCTCCTTCCAAATGTCCATCAGCTGTGGCTTTTCTGTTTTTACTCCATTCCAATTCTCTTCCAAAAGTTGAAACACCGGAAGGGAAAAGAACACCTTCAAAATTACCTAAATCATCTAAATCATTACATATATTGCCCCTTGTGTCCATAGCCTTAATATTTTCATTGATTTTGGTAAAAGAATCATAAACCCGAACAGTCATATCATCGCCTTCACTGTCATTTCCGTATTTAGGACAATTAAGAGCTTTAATCCTTAAATCGCATTTGTTTTCCCAATTGGATTTAATAATATCCACATATTCCTTATATGAGTATTCTTTCTTATCAAAAACAAATTCTTTCAAAGCCCTCAAACTGTCAGCTGCATTGGCAATTCCCCCGGCATGAATAGCGTGAACAGTGTATTTTGGTCCCAAATTGTGATAACACAAGCCTTTTTCAATACAACCTTCCACAAACACAGACATTAAAACTGCGGGAGCAAGAGAGGGATAACCGGAAACTCTATTTTTCTTAAATTCATAAAATTCTACTTCAATTCGTTTTTCAAAATCTGAATATAATGATTCAAAATCTTTATACTCTACTCCATTAAATAAAACGTCCTGAAGAAAAGCTAAGATATCAAATGGTGTATAAACAAAATTAGTCTTCCCGGGAATAATGGTTTCCCAACAACCGTCATTGGCAAATGTTCTTGCTTCGTCTTTTTTATATCCAAAACGAGTCATAGCTCTTATTATAACTTCTTCATTATAACATGCTACTATTCCCCCACCCTTTTTAATCACCTCAGCCACTCTTTTGTGAAGTTTTTCAGGAGTGATTTTGTTAAGTCGAACTGAAATTGGAAAATCCGATATGGAAAGTTCTTCCACTATATCCAAAACCATATATGTTATAGGATTGATTACCTCTTGACCATCTTTATCTACTCCAGCCAAAACTATATTTTGATAGTGTTGAGCGTCTCCTGTCGATGGAGTAAATTTATCCAAATCATAACCAAATGCCCACTCGCAACCTTTAACCCACATATTAGCCAAAAACTCACAAGCTTCATCGTAATTAATAAGTCCGTTATCCAAATCATTTTTATAAAATGGATAAAGAAATTCATCAATTCTGCCTATTCCGGGCCAATTACCGCAAAGACGAACAAATGCAAAAGTAAAAAACAAACTCTGAACAGCTTCTTTAAAAGATTTTGCCGGATTCATTGGAATATTTTTAAAGTAAGAAACTATATCATGTCTACCTTTTTTAATTAATTCATCCAAATATCTCTCATGCCATACTTCAAGAGCTTCTATACACATAAGCTGAGCTTCCCAAAAAGCTGTTTTATCAAAATTTCCCTTTATGGGTTCTTGACATCTCATAGACGGATTTTCGGTTAGCTTTGATTGAATTTTACTTTTTAAGTAATCTGTTCCTTTTTCCACTACAACTCTAAAATCAATGGTAGTGTGACTGACACTACTGCAATCAAGAAAAGGCACAGTATGAAGAGCAGCTTCAATATATGTAGCACTTCCAACAATATTTGTATTATCTTCAATTATGATTGGAGCATTTTGAGCTATGGTCATTATAGCATTTGCATAATTGAGATATGGATTAGGATCTTTTGGACTTTCTATCTCGGAATCCTTAGCATAAACCATATTATTATTTCTATGCTCTCCGGAAAGCATATAATCACAAAGATCGTAAATATATTTATTAAACAATTTTATCACCGTAAAACAAAAAACTAAATTCTTAAGGGAGAAAACAAAAATATTAACACACAAGGCACAATTAATTCCCCCTAAAATCCCTTAACAAAGTAAGAGAAATATCTCCCCTTTTGCTGTCCCCATAAGCTGAAATAAATATCTTCTCCCCCCTATTACGTAAAGTTGAATTGCGACAAAAAAGCCTCAGTCTTAGATTCACCCTATTTGAACTGAATTTGCAACCGCAAATTCCTTTCATCCAAGGGTTCCAAAAAAGTTGAGCTTGCGAAACTTTTAGGGATTTGGAAGGAGGGGGGACCAGCGAAGCCGGTGGGTGGTCAGGAGTAAAATTTGCAAAACTGCAAATTTTACGATAGAAGCCTAACAATTTAAACCACAACCCAAGTTCAAGGAGAGGTATAAATAGGACAAGCCTATTGCTTTATAGAAACTGACGAGGGGAGGATATGCACTCGCTTGGAAGAAAAATCCTCTATTGCGGCAAAAACTAATTTCCCTTTTTAGCCCAGAGGAAACCACGGCGAAGAATTTCTCTTACCGGCTCGGAAAAATCACTTGCTATATGTCCTAAAGAAGAATAAAAAACTTTTCCTTTACCAAATCTCTTAGTCCACACAACGGGCATAACTGTATTATTTACCCATGGATCCTGAGAATTTTTATAAACTGTCACAGCATGAACAGTTATAGCGGGGTCCACATGACAATAGTATTGTTCACTATGCATAGAAAAATCCTCTATTCCTTCCAATAATTCATCATTAGGAACAATATTTACCATATAATCACAAACATTATCCGGGTGATTTACAAATTGACCTCCTACTATGTATTGGTATAAAGAATCGTTTCTAAAGGCATCTCCAAGCCCACCATGCCAACCGGCTAATCCCACACCGGATTTAACCAATTCTGCCAAAGCAGCAGATTGCTCCGGAGTTATTGAGCTCATTGTGTAATTAATAATAATCAAATTAAAGGATTTTGCTTCTTCTTTAAGCAAAAAATCAAGATTTGTATCAATAACCACACTGAAATCTTCTTTTTCAAGAATTTCTTTTGCTATATAGGCAGTTTCTTTTGGCTCATGGCCTTCCCAACCACCAAAAAGAATTAAAGCTTTTTTCATAATATTCTCCATTTTATATACTTATTATTGTGCTTTTATTCATACCTTTCTTCAATTAGTTCCTTAGTAATGTCTATAAATTCAAATAATCTTTCAGGATCATTTCTCAATGTAGATATATCTTTAAATATAATTTCAAGAGGATGGTCACCCACTTTGTCCAACATATCGGAGATATATTCTTTTGCTTGCTCACAGTTAAAACTATCACCGGCAAGTAAAGCAGGGTTAGGTTTAAAAGATAAGACATAATCACCGTGAACTCTATCCACCATTTTTTCAACATTTGCCCAAGCTGACATACTTATCTTTCTCAAATTAGGGATTTTTCGAACGATATCAATTTTATCATGCAAAGGTTCGCAACACCCATAATAAGTTAAACCAAATCTTGAAAGCCATTCTATTTCATATTGAAGGGCAAATTCATAGTGTTGTCTTGGTGAAATATCGGAAAATATTTGACTTGTAGAAGAACCCCATTGATTTTTTGGGTGAACATGCTTAGGATCGTAATTTTCACCGGGTAACTCATCAGTAAAACCCAAACCACCACTACCTACACCATAGTTGCCCTCTCCAAAACTTAAGAGATTATTTTCATCCATTAAATCAAGAGATTTGAGCCAACTATCAGTAAATTTACGAATAGCACCATGAACCAGGTCCGGTTTATCTATAATATCAATTAACAAATCTGTTGGATTCCAAAATTGAACCAAATAATCCCAAGGAGCATACCAACAGGTAAACTCTCCCGCAAGTTCACAGGGGATGATATCACCTATAAGCTCTTTGACCCTTTCAAAATTCTCAATAGTTTTATCCCTATCAACGGTGATTGTGGGCATTTTTATTTTGTCCAAATCAGCTTCATTTTTAATTTGACCGTGATATGACCTTGAAATAATAGGATTCTCTTCGTCAGTGGTTATTTTATCAAAATCTTCCACAAGTCCTTGTCTTGTATTGGTATAAATTATTGGAACATAAAACTTTGGGGTGGCAACATAATCGGCATGAACATGGTCAAACAAATATATTGTTTTTCTAAAATAATCTTCTATAGACCTGCAAATAGCATCATTACATACCAACGTCAATTCACCGCTATTGTTCATTTCATTCCAAGGAAACTCCTTAGCCCAAATCATAGGCCTTGTTGGTTTAAGTGAGTTAAGATTTTTCCACTCTTCTATTAAAGTTTTATTTTTTTTGAGACTTGCTATGTCCATATAAACAGCGGCAAGAGCTCGAACCACATCTCGTTCTGTCATAAAATAGTCCAAAAAATAATCTTAAAAAAAAACAATTCTTAAAAAAGAATTGTTTTTATTCAAGGTAAGTAAATTTATTTTAATTGGTGGGGATGATGAGAGTCGAACTCATATGAGAATATTTCTCACTTGGCCCTCAACCAAGCGCGTCTGCCATTCCGCCACACCCCCTTAGTGTAGCCTATATTATTATACCATAAATCATTATAATTTGTCAAGAGATAAATATTGGTGGGGCTGATGAGAGTCGAACTCACATGAGAATAATTCTCACCAGAACCTGAATCTGGCGTGTCTGCCATTCCACCACAACCCTATTATATTATATCACAAAAAAACTAATAAAGCAAATTATAATATCCCTTTAAGATATAAAATAGCTTTTTGAACAGCTTCTTCAGGAGTTAAGTCATTTGCTTGATATTCAATATTAATATATCCGTCATAAGCCTCGTTAACCATCTTTACGAGTTTCGGATAATCAATCAAACCGTTTCCTATCAAAGCCGGCTCTATATATGAACCATCAAAACATAATCTGTCAGAAGATACACAATACTTAAATTCTTTAAAATGCATAAACTTTACCAAATGTTTTGATTTTTCAAAACTCTCACAAGGGTTTTCATTGGCAATAAGCATATTTCCGCTATCATAAGTCACATATAAATCCGAACACATTGCATGTCCCTTTATCATATCATCACTTGTAATAAAAGGAGCGTTTATATTATCAAAATTCTCAACGGTCACAATAACACCGGCTTTTTTGGCATAATCTATTACATAATTTAAATTATCTGTTATCTGCTTTCTTTGGGTATCCCTGTCAAACTCCGCTTTACCGCTTATAGGCATCATAACCACAGAACAGGCAAGTTCACAAGCTTCGTCTATACTTCTCTTAAAATCATCCATTCCCGGAAGTGCTGATTTTTTGTCTGAGAAATTTAGGTCAGCAAAAAAAGTATAACAAGAAGTCACAAGTCCATATTCATCCATTATGGTTTTAACTTCTTTAATATTTGAGCCGTATGTGCCAAACCAGTCTATAGCTTCTACACCTACTCCTTTGGTCCAGTTACATAAAGCTTCAATATCACAATCTTTGCCCCAATCTCCCAAAGACATGGTATAACTTTGAACAGAAAATTTCATTTATAACTCCTAAAAGTTTGATATTTTTTGTAAAATATTGCTATAATAATTATGGTGACTAAAATGAACGAAAATAAAAATACCTTACCTATTATAAAGTCTTGTGAAGTATGCCAATTCGGATATAGTTGGGCTATAACTCCTCACATAAATAACTTAACGGAATTTATATTCATTCTTAACGGAGAATATACATTATGGACGGAAGACTGCCAAATTACCGCAGGTCAAGGAGAATTAATCTACATTCCCAACAAAACTTTACATAAAGATATATTCAAAAAAAACTCTAATCTAAATATGATTTTTATACAATTTAAAATCAATAATCCCATTACAGATAAAATAAATATCAAAACCGTCACAAAATTAAAGGATTTAAGCAAAAATCTAATAGATAAAGAATTTGCATTTATTATGAAAGAAAAAGATATAAGCAAAAAACTAACAAGTCTTTCAGTTATGAAAATTCTAACTATTCTCTCCTCTAATCAAAAAGAAAAACCAAAACAAAAAGATGATAAATATATAGATCTTGTTCAAAAAATCAAAAATATTATAGATACTGAATATTCAAAAGATATTTCACTTCAGTATATAAGTGAAAAGGTTGACCTTTCCACATACCATATATCTCACATATTTAATCGTTGCAGCGAATTTAAGCTCAATGAATATATAACCAAAACAAGAATGGGAAAAGCTACAGAACTTCTCTTAAATTCAAATTATAACATTTCTCAAATTGCATATAAAGTTGGGTTTAAAGACCCACACTATTTCAGTAATATATTCAAAGACACTTATGAAATGACTCCTAAGGAATATAGAAACAGATACAAAACCATCAAGGTTTAACCTAAGGCAGTCATAGCTATCCCTATTAAAATTATAATAGACCCTAATATTTTTCCCAAATATACTTTTTCTTTATAAAAGATAAAACCGGCTATTATGGTCATAGGGAGAGCCATAAGTCGAAAAGCAACAATATAACTAACATCAGACACAAGAGAATAAGCACTGCATACCAACAAGTATGCCAAAGATATGGAAAATCCTATAATTAATCCGAATTTATAATCAACTTTTTCATTAAATGCATCTATTCCAAGTTTAATTTTATCAAACCACAAAAAAGGTAATATTCCTACGCAAGTTGCCAATCTGAACGGAGAAATAAATACACATGCCTTACGAAAAGGACTTAAGCCGGCTCCTAAGCTCTTTAAGGAATATGAGTCTAAATACATTGACAACCAAGCAAAAAAACCAACAAGTAAACACAAAGCAGTAATCTTATTAAAATAATCCTTTATCTTAACTTCGTGAAAATTAAGTATTGGTAAAATAAAACATCCCAATGCTATTAAAAAACACCCTACCGTTGCCAATGCAGTGATATTCACTTTACCATGGACAAAAATACCTATTAAAAAACTCATAATTACAGAGCTAAGTATCACAAACCCCTGTCGCAAAGGTGTAATAAAGGATATATCACTTCCTAACCTAAATATATACGCAACCAACCAAAAAACCACACCGTTTGCTAAGCCGGAAAGAATAATCAACCACCAAATATTCTTCAAAAGATATATATCCTTTCCTGCCAAAAGCATTAAGGGCATATATAAAAGACATCCAAAGACATTGGCAATAAGAGTTGTAATAGTATTTGAAGAAGATTTTATTAATACATACCAACAAGATTGAAATAAACAAGAACAAAAAACAATAAAAAAAGCTAACATATAATATTCCAAAAATATGGGAGTTAATATAACTCCCATGATGCTATAATACTACTATATATTATACCACAAACAAAGAGAAAAAAACAAATTAGTCTTTGAAAAGTTTAAGAAGCATTCTCTTTGATTCAGCTGTTATTCTGTATCCTGTATCTTCTTTAAGTCTACTTCCCGGGAATGTAGCTGAATATCCACCGTTTATTGTAGCCTCATAAATAGGAATATATCCTACATTACCATTTGATAATTCACAAATAATAGTATTATTAGCCGGTGATTCCGCCTTTATATCAAGCCCAAATTCAACATATAACTCACCGGGAGAAGTGCAAAATGCTGTGTCTCCTACTCTTGCAACTGTCACGTTCACAATTTGTGGTCCGGCTTTAGATGCATTTTCAACCTCTTTTTTGTATGCATTAAAACTCTCTTCCGTAAAGGTTCTGTCTTTCTTTGGATCTAAAACTTTGTTAAAATCTAAATATGGGGCTTTAAGATTTACTTCATCTACATCCAAAGTATTATCTATCATAGGATCACAAGTTTCACATATAACTTTTGAAATTTCTGAGGCAAGATAAATACCACTTCTGTTCCAACCTTCTTCTCCTCGCCAGTGACCTGTAAATTCTTCAGAATACAAATTACTGGGAGCAGTATTTCCGGCAGCCCCTGTAATATAAACTATGTCCACATCCTCTCCCCAAACACTTCGAAGAACTTGTCTTGTTCTTCCAACCATATCTGCTGAAATGAAATATTCTGATTCAACAGTATTTGGATGAGTAGAAAAGTTTGGAACAATTACTTTTAGTGAATTATCAGATTTTCTTTTAGCAAATAAAACGGTCACTGAACCATCTCTGGGACCTTCCGTTCCCACAAAGCCTTCTTCCCAAGCTCCCCAATACATTTCAACAGTTCCGTCACTTCGTCTGCCTCTTCTGTTCCAACCCATATATTCAACATACCCTTCACCTGAGTAAAGATCACATTCTTCAAGGTTGTTCATAGCCATATCAATAGATTGAATAATTGCTTTTTTCCAATTATCAACAAACTTTTGATTTATGACATCAATACCCTTATTTGTATAGGGTGCATCATGAGTGTGAATAGCATGAAAAACAAAACACTTTTCAGGAACATTATACTTTTCTGACAAAATCTTTTTTAATTCCGGAGTCATTTCATCATTTAATCCAACTACATCATTTGATGTTAATGAGAAAATTTTGTCTCCTTCTTTAAAAACAACAGTATTACAAAAAATAGGGTCATGAACAAACTTTGCCATTCTTGGGTGCATTTGTCCTGAAACTGTGCATAACTCATCGGGTGTAATATTAACTCTTGAACTACCTACTAACATAATATCCTCCTATAAACCTAATTCTTTAATATTTTCAAGGACTTTGATAATTGCTTGTCCTACCTTTTTGGCAATCTCAGGTCCGTTTGGATTTCTTAAAGGATAAGTCATTCCAAAATGAGTGTCAGTGTGAAGTTGAGCCATTGGATAAGCCTCAGGGTCATAAGGTTTAGCTTCTGAATGAGGACAATCCCAAGGGCAACCGTATCCATAAGCATTTTGAGCAAGAAATACAGTCATTTTGGGAAGAATAAAAGTTTGCCAAAGTCCTATTTGAGTGTTTTCGGCAGCAAGCGCTTCTATCACTTTATCTCTAAATTCCTTCTTCCTACCACCAAAACCAAACTTTTCACAATCAAGCCTAATAGTATAATTGTAATAATTAGACACACAATCATCAGGAACATAAGGGAGAATTAATCCCGGCACATCCTTGAGAGTAGACTCTAAGGTCATAGCATTCTCTTTGATTTGTTTTAAGTAACTGTCAAGTTTTGATAATTGCGCTCTTCCAAAAGCACAGGTCATATCATTTGGAGTATACATCCAACCTAAAGCATAAGCGTGATTGTCTCGCTTCTCGTAAGGTGCCTTTGTCTCTCCAAAATTCCATAACAGAGAGGCTTTTTTGAAAATTTCTTCATTGTTAGAAACAAAAAAACCACCTTCACCGGCACAGAGAACCTTGTTTTGATTTTGACTGAATGCGGCACAATCTCCAAAATTTCCAACTTTTATCCCTTTATATGTGGCACCATGAGCTTGACAACAGTCTTCTATAACATATAAATTATGTTTTTTAGCTATGGCAATCAAAGGATCCATTTCAACAGGGACACCATGAAGGTGAACAGCAATAATGGCTTTGGTTTTAGGTGTTATGGCTGATTCAATTTTATTTATGTCAATATTAATGGTTGGAAAATCAATATCAACAAAAACAGGTATACAGTTGTGATGTAAAATACAAGTTGCACTTGAAGGCCAAGAATATGCTGCAACAATTACCTCATCTCCACAACCAAGACCACAACCGGCAATACACATATGAAGAGCACTGGTTCCTGAATTGGTAGGTCTTCCGTATTTGGCCCCCACCCACTGAGTAAACTCCTTCTCAAAAGCTTCAAAATGTTTGCCGAATGCATGCTGTGGACTGTGAAGACTGTCCATAACATAATCTTCATCAATTTTATCAATAGGAGGCCACGCCTTTATTTCATCTTTCTTTAAAACTGGCTCACCCCCATTAATGGCTAAAAATGACATTTTAAACTCCTAAATTATTTTTATTCACACTTTTATTATAACAGATTTGACAATATTATTTCAATAATAAAATATTGTTAAAAAGTGTAAAATATTGCGAATATTAAATAAATAGCTTTCTACCCCCCCTAATCGCAGATTTTGGGGGGGGTAAATTGTCATAAAACAAGACGGGGGGATAGATATTCCCTCACTTGCGAAATAATGGTGACCATTGAAACCAAGGGGCGACCTTCCCTTAGGTTTCAAGAATACCGATAGAATATATATGCCTATTATTAAATAACAACTGACTAAAGGATGATATTTTTAACATTCAAAGCAAATTTAACTTTATGATTTGAAAAAAAAAGTAATAAGTATTATAATATAATTAGATATAAAACTTACATAGGAGATAAATAATGTTTAAAGTTGGTTTAGTCGGTTATGGTTTTATGGGTCACATGCATGCTCAATGTTATGTGGCAACAGGAGACGCCAAAATAGAGGCTTTATGTGATATCGACCCCGCTAAGAGAAAGGAAGCTGAAGAGAAATATGGTTGTAAAACTTATGAATGTATAGATTGCATGCTTAAGGACGCTGACCTTGATATTGTTGATGTATGTGTTCCCACATATCTTCACGAAGAAATGGTTGTAAAAGCTGCCAAAGCAGGCAAAAACATAATGTGTGAAAAACCTATGTCTACAACAGTGGCAGCTTGTGAAAGAATGATAAAGGCTGCTAATGATGCCGGCACAACATTAATGTTCGGTCAAGTAATTAGATTTTGGCCCGAATACCAAGTTGTTAAAAAGATTATTGACAGTAAAGAATATGGCGAAGTTAAATATATTTTAGCTCAAAGAAGAAGTGCTTTTCCAACCTCTTGGGAAAACTGGTATGCCGATGAAGCCAAATCCGGCGGTGGAGCTCTTGACCTTCACATCCACGATATTGACTTTATTAATTATATTTTCGGAAAGCCAAAGGCTGTTTTTGCACAAGGAACGCCGGGACCTAACACAGGTATCAACGGTATCAACACACAATTAATCTATGGTGACACACGACGAGCCTCAGCAGAAGGTATTCTTCACCTAATGCCAAAATACCCCTTTAATATGAATTTATTGGTTCAACTTGAAAAAGCAACAATCAAACTTGACACAGGTGCCACACCAACCTTAATGGTTTACACAGAAGATGGAGGAGAATTTGCTCCTGAACTTCCAAAAGTTGAAGCAGTTTCCAAATCCACAGAAACCAGCGGAAACATTTCCGACCTTGGTGGATATTTCCTTGAACTTCAATACTTTGTAAACTGTTTGAAAGAAGGAAAGAAGCCTGAGATATTAACTCCGGAAGATGCTATGCTTGCCGTTAAGGTCTGCCTTGCTGCCGTAGAATCTGCAAAAGCAGGTGGAAAGATAGTAGAGTTATAAGATATATAAAAAAATAAGCCGTATTTTTATACGGCTTTTTTTATTTTACCTATATTTTTGCAAAACCTTTACAAGCTTTAACAACCCCATTTTCATCTCTTACCAAACCTGTCGGAAAAATCAAATCATCCCTATCTTTGGCAGTTAAGGCTATTGGCAAAGGAACTATATAATAAACTCCTTCCCTCTTTTCAGGAAGGTTATAAACTTCCTTAAACTCTGATTTGCAGATATCTATTTCTACTCCCTCAGTTTTAATTGTATCAAAAAGAGTATAATCTATTTTTATACGAGGATATGAACCGTCAGATTTAAAAACAGCTTCACCTTCGTTTGTTCTAACATATATATCGTGTCCGGTTAAATTTATAATTTTCATATTCATTCTTTTATTTATTAAATATTTCATTTAAAGAGTTTATAGTTTTTGTTATATATTCTTCTTTGGCGCTTTCGCCCATGTGGCCTATTCTTAAAACTTTATTTTTTAAGTAGGCAAAAGAGCCGGAAATAATAATATTATACTTATCTATCATTTCGTTAATTACACCGGCTTCATCAAAACCTTTCGGAATATTAAATACTGTAACTGTATCAGAAAAACCGGATTGTAAATGAAGAGATAAACCCATTTCTAAAACCTTGCTTCTACATAGATGCGCCACTTGCTTATGCCTTTCCCAAAAAGCATTTATATCACCAATATTATCAACAGCAACTTTAAACGAAGCTATATCATTAACAGGCATGGAATAAGGAAAGTTGTAATCTTTAAATTTTAACAAATTGGCATAATAAGATTTAATAAAAGTCTTTCGGCTTTCCATTACTTTCCAAGCTTCATCGCTTACTGTTACAATAGTTAAACCTGTTTCTGCACAATAACACTTTTGTGAACCACCTAAGAGAATATCTATATTACTAACATCTACCTTAATTCCCGGAAAAGCAGAAACAGAATCCACAATTGTCAAAATACTATATTTCTTTAACAATGAACATATATCCTCCACCGGATTCAAAACTCCGCTTGGAGTATCACAATGAACCAATGTTGCCACTTTAAAATCATGGTCTATATTCAAAAAATCTTCTAATTTATTAACATCAATGCCATTAAGTCTGTCTGCATCAAAAACAACAACTTCACCGTCATATAATTTAATAAAATCAGCAAAATCATCTCCGAATATACCATTTGTTATTACCAAGCATCTGTCACCCGGCTCAACAAGTGAAGCACAAGCTGCTTCCAAACCCAATATACCTTCACCACACAAAATATGAGTGGCATTTTTAGTATTTAAATAATGGGATATTTTACTTGTGACGGATTTATAATCTTCAATAAAAGAAGTATCAAATCTTGGATTCTTTGATATTTCTGATCGTTTTAAACGGACATTCTCCGCAACGGGAGTAGGACCCGCTGTCATAATTAAATAACTCATATTATTACCTTTTTTTATTTTTCCGGATAAACATTACCCTTTACATCATCGATATAAGCCTTAGCAGCTTTTATTATCTCTCCCCTTAAGTTGGCATACTGTTTAACAAAAGGAGGAACAAATTTGTCAAACAAACCCAAAATATCGTGGATTACCAAAACTTGACCATCACACCTCTGACCGGAACCTATTCCTATAGTAGGAATATCTAACATATCCGTAATCTCAGCTGCCAAATCAAAATCCATTTTTTCCAAAACTATCATAAATGCACCGGCGTCTTGCAAAGCTAATGCATCTTCTTTCAGCTTAATTTTATCTATATAGTCAATACCTTGGGTATTATATCCCTGTATATTTACTGATTGAGGTCTTAAACCTATATGAGCACAAACAGGAATACCGTTTTCAACTATTTTTCTTACCATTGGAGCAAATTCCAATCCGCCTTCAAGTTTTACTGCTTGACCACCGGTTTCCGCTATAAGTCTCCCGGCATTTTTCACAGCATCTTCCGAAGTCACATAGGACATAAAAGGCATATCAATTAAAATCAAAGCTTTCTCTGATCCTCTAACCACAGCGGCACTGTGCCTTATCATATCTTCCATTGTAACAGGACAGGTTGTATCATAACCTAAAACTGTATTTCCCAAACTGTCCCCTACCAGAATAATATCCACACCGGCATTATCCAAACAATTCCCCCACATATAATCATAACCGGTGAGGACAGTTATTTTTTCACCGTCTTCTTTAAGTTTTTTAATTGTTCTTATAGTGTTTCTTTTCATAATAACTCCATCCAAAGATAATTCTATATAAAGAAACTATTTTCTTAAATAAAAATAAAAAATAGGTCTGTTAACAATAAATAGATTTCAATTAAAATATAATAATATATATTTTGATAAAAAAGGTTATCCCAAAGAGATAACCTTTTCATAACAGATAAATAAATAAAATAATTGCAATATTAAAATAGGCCGAAAAGACCACCATTCTTTTTACCCTTATTCTTTGAAGCATCTACAACCTTTTGTCTCAAAGAAATTACACTTGATAAAGCAGCTCTTATCTCAGGATTATCATTTATTTTACAAGCCTTTGAATAAGACTCCATTGAAAGGTCATAATTTTGTTGGCTTAAGTAAATATCTCCTCTCATTTTCCACATTTCATACTGCTGATCGTCAATTTTAAGGCATTCTTCCAAATTATACAAAGCCTCATTCATGCTACCATTAGCAAAACTGCTTAATGCTTTTTTCTTAAAAGTATCAATATTTGCAAGATCGGCTGCAGTCTTGGCTTTGTATGCCTTCTGAGCCTGTTCCAAATCAACCTTTTCAACACTTACATTACCTTCACCGGCTCTAAAACTTGTAGTAGGTCCGTTGTTTCTGTCACGTCTTTGTCTTAAACCAAAATCATAGGCTTTTCTTAAAATAGGGTCTTTCAAAGTCCTATAAGCCTCATTAATTTCAATAAACTTATCGTGAGTATTGGTAAGTTTTGTGATGTCAGGATGATACAGTCTTGCCAATTTGTGATAATGAGTCTTTATGTCTAACAAAGAAGCATCTTCTTCTATGTTTAGAATTTCATAAAAAGTTCTATTAGCCACGTAACACCATCTCTAAAAAATAATATTATAAATCTTTAAATCTTGTTTTATTTCCTCTAAAGGTTTCAAAACAAAATCTCTGTTTTTATAGTCCTTATGAGGAATAAATAATTTTTCTGAATTATATTTTATATTATCATAAAAAATAATATCAATATCAATTATTCTCGGGCCCCACCTGAAAGTTTCCAATCGACCAAGTTTTTTTTCAATAACCTTTATAGCATCTAACAATTCTTCCGGGCAATATTCAGTCTTTGCCAAAATAACACTGTTAACAAAATCTTCTTGGTCTTCGTATCCGTAGGCAGGATTATTATAAAAAGAACTTTTGGAAACTATTTCTATCCCAAAATTATTAAGCTCTGTATAAGCCTTCTTAATATTTTCGGCTTTATTCCCAATATTTGAGCCCAAAGCCAAAACGCAATGGACCATTAAAAGTTAAGTCCCGGGATATTAATTCCGCCGGTGAGACTGTTAACTCTCTCTTCTTCGGCAGCTTTTACTTTATTTATTGCTTCACTAACTGCGGTAATAATTAAATCTTGAAGCATTTCCACATCTTCAGGGTCTACACACTCAGGCTTTATCTTAATATCCTTTAATTGACCTTCACCATCAACTATAGCTGTCACCATACCACCACCGGAAGATGCTTCAAACCTCTCGTCTTTTAGTTGTTCTTGTAATTTCTTTTGTTCATCAAGCATTTTTTGTGCTTGTTTCATCATATTTTGCATGTTTGGCATACCACCGCCAAATCCACCAAAATTCTTACCTTTTGCCATTTATATAAACTCCATTACTTGTTTCTTATGGTTTCTACCACTGCATCCGGAAACAAAGACAAAACCTCTTCTAATTTCGGATGATCGGTATACTGTTGATCCATCAAAGGACTGTCTGCCATAACATCTATATCCTTTTGTTCCGAGGGCTTCTCTTCTTGTTCGATAGATTCAACTGTCATTTCTTTATTTTCTAAAGAATCAGAAATATTATTATCAACTGAAATATCAGTATCTACTTGAGGTTTTATATCATCTTTAGAAATAACTTCTTCGGGACTTGTAGAAACAAGTTCCGGTTCCCTATTATCTCCGTCATTACCCTCGTCTAAAGCTTTGTCATTTAAATCTATCTCGTTTTCAAAAGAAGTATCTAAACTATTTTCTGCTTCCTTATCAATTCCGGTTAACGCGGAATTGTCAATAGTAACGCTATCAATAACTTCTAAATCTCTATCTTGACTAATATATGTATCTACGGGAGGAACTTCTTCAATAATTGGTGCTCCGTCAGATAAATCCGGAGGTGCAACCCTAACTACATCATCAGATTGAATAGGCTCTTCATCAGGCTTTGGAAACAGTGCTAATTTGACCTTTATAGGTGTTTTATAACACATTAACAAAGCATTTTCTAAAGGTGCTAAATTCTTTTTACAAACATTAAGCTGAAATTCTTTATCATATTTAAAAGTTATGGTTAAAACTTCATTTTCATAACTTGTGGGAACTCCATCCTGCAAACATTGTCCCAATGAAACATTCAAAGCTTTTACATAATTCAAAAACTTATGCCAAAAAGATCTTATATGATTTTCAAAATCTATTTGTCTTTTGGGACCCGAAACATTATTTTGAGTTTCAATTTCGGGAGAATTATTCACCACAGTTGGTTGTTTAACTTTTAAAGGTTTCCTTTGCGTATTATTATTGGCACTAAAAGATACTTCACCGGTTGGCTTAACTACTTCTTTCTCTATTATCTTTTCAATAACAACCTGTTTTTCCGGCTCTTTCTTTTGAGATTCAATGGCTTTCAAAAAAGAGAGTTCAAAAGTCAATCGCTCTTGGTCGGAAATTCGTAAATCCTTTTGTGCCTCAGCAAAAATATTAATTATATCAACAAGTTGCTTTTCTGTATAATTCTCAGCTTCACTTTTATAATGGGGACCAAAATTATAAGCATTAATCTTTACAGACAAAAGGTCTCTGTAAAAAGTAGCAACATTGTTTATAACTTCTTTAATATCCTTTCCTCTATCAATAAGATTAGAAGAAAATTCAAAAGCTTGTTTTATATCCCCGGTTAAGATAGCTTCACTCATTTTAAAGAGAACATCTTCTTCAACCAAACCCAAAACACCATAAACCTCTGTAGGCGTTATGGTATTACCGGAAAAGGCAATTATTTGTTCTAATATGGAAAGAGAATCTCTGTAAGAACCGTTGGCGTTTCTTGCAATTATGTTAACAGCATCATCTGTTATATTTATACCTTCTTTCTCAGCTACATATTTAATTCTTCCGGAGATTTCTTCAATAGAACCTCTTTTGAAATCAAATTGTTGACATCTACTTCTAATGGTAACCGGGATTTTATGAGCTTCTGTTGTAGCAAGTATAAAAACCACATATTCGGGAGGCTCTTCAAGAGTCTTCAAAAAAGCGTCTTTAGCTTGATTAGATAACTGATGAGCCTCGTCTATAATATATACTTTATACCTACATTCAGTAGGTCTATATTGAACACTGCCAACTATTCGCTCAACATCTTCAACGGATCTGTTAGAAGCAGCATCCATTTCTATTACATCAATGCAAGAGCCATTTTTTATATCTTGACATATATGACAAACGCCACAAGGTTTATTTGTGGGACCATGTTCACAGTTAAGAGCCTTTGCTATAATCCTTGCAACAGTTGTTTTACCTGTTCCACGAGTTCCGCAAAACAAATAGCCTTGAGCAATCTTACCTGATATTATAGCATTGGAAATTGTCTTAACAATATGATCTTGACCTACCAAATCCTCAAAATTTTCGGATCTGTATTTTCTAAATAATGAAATGTATGCCATTTTATATCCAAATCACAAAAACGTCGAACTGCGTTCGACTTGTGTTAGTGGGCTCTATAATTTTAAGGCGGCTCTACTGCATTTAGGCGAGAGACACCACAATAATTAAGCATTGTAGATTGTAAACTTATGATAATCTCTTAACTGCTACCAACTTGGAAGAGGGAACTTTATCCCATAAATAATCTATTGAAACTCCACGTTTTGTAGCATTGCAATGTATGTAATAACCGTTTCCTATGTAAATACCTGTATGGTCTATATAAGAGTTTTTATATCTGAAATAAAGTCTGTCCCCTTCTTTCATCAAGTTTTGGTTAATGGGAACATCAATACCCACTGTTGCTTGTTGGCGAGCTGTTCTGGGCAAATTAACTCCATAAAGCTTCTTAAATATATCTCTCACAAAAGCCGAACAATCCATACCTTTTAATATGGAAGTTCCACCAAAAACATAAGGGGTTTTCATATAAGAATAAGATTGCAAAACAATATTGGATTGAGGAATCTTACCCTTATCATAACCTTTAATACCCTTCTCAGGAAGAAGAGTTTCTTGTTTTGATTTAGCCCAAACTTCAATATTATATTCTTTTAACTGTCCAATCACAATCCAACCTATGGACAAACCATCTTCTAACAAGATGCCATAAAAATCTCCCTGTTGTTTCTTAACAATAACAACATCTTGATAAGAAATAACACCTAAGATTTTTGCTCCCGGTTTTGGCTCAGAATAAATATACCCAATATCGGATATAAACATACCATAATTTCCAAGCTTTATTTTATCACCGGATTTATGGCTAAACTCACGAACAGCTTTACTTCTACTTGAATTGGATTTGTTTTGCATTGATGTATTGGGAGAAGCATTCTTTGGAACCAAATCTACCACAACCACATCATTATAACAAAATGCACCGACACAAAATAAAAGTAATAAAATAATATATAAATACTTCATAGACACTCTTTTTAACCTTACAAATTGCTGATTGTATAGAGATACAACTTTACTTCTCTGTAATTTTACAAAGATAATCACTTATATTATAATATATTTTTAAATAAAATGTCAACTTTTAAAGCAAAAATTTAATATAAATATAAATATTATGCATTTTCTTGCAACTTAGAAAACTGTATTTCATAGAGTTCATAATACTTTCCATCCGGGATTTTCATTAACTCTTCATGAGTTCCTCTTTCCAAAATAGTTCCTTGATCTATAACATAAATACAGTTTGCTTCGGATATGGTGGAAAGTCTGTGAGCCACAACAAAACTGGTTCTGTTTTTGAAAAGTTGTTTTAGAGCGTGCTGAATAAGCTTTTCCGTATGGGTATCAACACTTGAGGTGGCTTCATCAAGAACCAATATAGCAGGATCTGCAATAAGAGCTCTTGCAAAGGAAATCAGTTGTTTTTGTCCTGTAGAGAGGTTTGAAGAACCGTCTTTTATTTCTGTCTTAAAACCTTGCGGAAGTGACATAATAAAATCATAGATACCAACAGTTTTAGCGGCCTGTATAACTTCTTCATCCGTTGCACCGGGCTTTCCGTATCTTATATTTTCCATAATAGAACCCATAAACAAATAGGAATCCTGCAACACTACTCCTGTATGATTTCGAAGAGAGTTTTGAGTCACATCTTTAACATCATGACCATCCACATAAATTGCCCCACCCTGAACATCATACTGTCTGGTCAATAAGTTTATTATGGTAGATTTTCCCGCACCGGTGGGTCCCACAAAAGCAACTGTATGACCGGAAGGAACGTGAAAAGAAACATCTTTTAGAATAACTTTATCCTTAGTATAGCCAAAAGTGACATTTTCAAAATCCACATCCCCGTGAACCTTATCTAAAACATAGGCATTAGGTTTATCTTTAATTTCACTTTCAGTATCAAGTATGGCAAAAATTCTTTCAGCACCGGACATGGCCTGTTGAAGAAGATCGTAAAAACTTGTAATACTTCTGATAGGTCCAAAAAATCTTTCAATATATTGCAAGAAAGCGGCGAAAGCACCAACCGTAAGAAATTCCGGTCCCTTTTGAATCATTGAACCACCCACAAAGAAAATAACAATCATACAAATGTATGTAGATATTTCCATTGTAAGTGTAAAAGATGTGGCAAACATAATAGCTCTTATAATAGATTTTCTGAGTTCTCTGTTTACTCTCTTGTAATGGTTAAGATTAGATTTTTCTCTTGCAAAAGATTTAATTACCCTAACACCTGTAATATTTTCGGATATGGCACCTGTGGAAGATGCATTTTTCTTTCTCCAATCACGATAGTTAGATCTAACACCTTTCCTAAATAAAAAAGTAAATACCACAACAAAAGGCACAAACAACAATATCCACCAAGTGAGAATGGTATTCATCCTAAACATAATAACCAAAACACCCACAGCTGTGGCAAAATCTATAATCAAAGTCAAAATACCTTGAACAATAAGAGCGTTCATAGCGTCCACATCGCTCATTATTCTTGAAATCAATCGTCCTGTTTCATGGGTATTAAAAAAATTGATAGACATATTTTGAATATGAGCAAACAGACCAACTCTTATATCATTGGTGACCTTTTGGGCGGTTATGGAAAATATCAATGTTTGAGAATAGAGCAAAAAATAACGTATTATAAGAGCAACAAAAAATATACTTGACCACAATATTATACTTTTTAAATCTTTGTTTAAAATACCATCATCAATTATAACTTTTGTAATGTATGGGATTAATAGGTTAAAACCTGCCAAAAATGCCAAAAGGGTAAAAGCAATAAAAAAGTTTTTCTTATAAGGCTTACAAAATGCCATAGCTCGTTTAAAGAGCTGACTGTCAAACTTCCCTTGCTTTTCATCTTGCTCTTGCAGAGCTTCTTTCTGTGAAAATTTATCTATTGTTTTAACTATCTTTCTTCGTTTCATTGTCAGTCCTCCCTCTTGGCTAATAATTGGGAGTCAAATATTTTACGATAATATCCGTTAAGCTCCATTAAATCTTTGTGAGTTCCATGTTCTACTATTTTACCTTCATCAAGAACTATAATCTGATCTGCATTTACTATGGCTGAAACTCTTTGGGCTATCATAAATGTAGTTCTTTGATGTGCCACATTATTTATGGCAGCTTGAATCAAAGCCTCTGTATGAGTGTCAAGAGCAGAGGTTGAATCGTCAAGGATAAGAATATCCGGGTTAAGCAACAAGGCTCTGGCTATGGACATTCTTTGTTTTTGCCCACCTGAAAGATCCACTCCTCTCTCCCCTATTAGTGTGTCATAACCATCGGGAAGAGACATTATATAATCGTGAATATTGGCAGCTTTTGCGGCTTCTATAATCTCTTCCATAGAAGCATTACGAGGATAAGATATATTGGCTTTAATTGTATCACCGAACAAAAAGCTTTCCTGTGCTACTATTCCAATGTGGCGTCTTAAAGTATCAAGAGTATAATCACGAATATCTATACCATCAATAGTAATCCGTCCTTGTGATACATCATAAAACCTTGAAATCAAATTGACAAGAGTGGTTTTTCCGGAACCTGTAGCTCCTATTATTCCAACCATTTCACCGGGCTCTACACTTAAATTGATATGCTTTAAAGCCTCATAACCATCAGAGTATGTAAAACTAACATCTTCGAAACGAACATGACCTTCAACGTTTACCATTTTAATGTGACCGTCTTGAATTCTTTCCGGACGTCGTCTCAAAATCTCAAAAACTCTATCACCGGAAGCAGCTGCGTTTTGAATCAAAGCCACATACATAGATATATTATTAATAGGTCCTAAAATAAATGTAAAGTATCCCAAGAAAGCAACTATTCCACCCGGGGTCATTTCGCCTTTAACAGCCAAGTAACCACCATACAGAAATATAATAATATGTCCAAAGGATGCAAGTAAACTGATTAAAGGAGAGTATACAGCAGAAATTTTGGAAGTGTCAATATATCTGTTAAAGAGAGTTATGGCATGATTATTAAATTGTTTAATTTGGTCCTCTTCACGAACAAAAGCTTTAATAACCTTAATTCCCAACAGGTTCTGATTTAGGAAAGTGGTCATATTCCCGATTTGATCTTGAACCTTGAAGAACATTGGTCTTATCATATGAGAATATTTCCATGTGACCCAACCTTCAAAAGGAATCAAAAGAAATATAGCAAGTGAGAGTTTTGGACTAATAGAAATACAAAAAGAAATACTACAAATCAGCATAAACAAAAATTGTATTATGTGAACTATTATTTGCCAAAGGAAAATTCTTATAGCTTCTGTATCGGCAGTGGAACGAGAGATTAACTGTCCGGCCTCAGTTTCGTCGTGATATGTAAAGCTTAACCTTTGAATATGATCGAAAAGTTTATTTCTTAAGTCATAAATAGCATATTGAGCGGCAAGTTGTGCACCATAAACTTGGAGATAATAACCACCGCATCTCAATATGATTATTATACCGAAAATAATACACCAATATGAAATTCTGTCATAATGTTCATTTATAAAACATTCGTCTATCAATTCCTTTTGAACATAAGGAAAAAAATTTGCAGCAACAACACTTACTATTCCAAAAAGAAATGATATAAAAACATAGAACTTATATTTTTTAAGATATTGTAATATTTGATTAATAGATCTCATTATATCCTCAAATATATATTATAAAATTTATGCCAAAACATAAATCATAAACTGTATTAAATTATAATTACACTCTTTATATATTATATCAAATTTAATAATAAAAGTCAACCAAATCATAAATCCCAAATCACCAAAAAGACTGATTTTTCGCAAGAAATAACGAATTGACGTCTATCGACTGTAGCGAATGAGTATTGGAGCAAAAGAGCGAGGACCTAGTCCGAAGCTATTTTGTTTCAAGACGATAGAGCGTCAAGGAGATAAGTCAAAAGTTATTTAGTTAAGCGAAAAATATGGGTTTTTTAGAGGAGTTGAGATTTATGATTTAATAAAATAAAACTAAGCATAAATCTGTAAAAAACCAACAATTAGTAAATTACACTCTTTATATATTATATCAAATTTAATGATAAAAGTCAACCTTAAAAGACTTATTTTTTTATTTTTTTAATAAATTTTATTTTTATAAATAAATTGAGGCCCTGAATATATTCAGAACCCCATTTAAAAATAATATTATTCTTTTCAATTCTTTGATTTTATAAAAAAAATCAAAATCAATCTTCTAAAATAAAATTTCGTGCACTTTCACACCATTTTTGAAAATAAGGAGATATAGGACATGTAGGTTTACTTAAAGATATCAATTCAATATTTTTGTTATTAAGGATATCTTCCTCAGTAAATTTAGCATAAACTATCTCTCTTTCAGTTAATCTTTCATGATCATATACCAAAAAAACAGTATTATTATATTCCACCAAAGAAGGATTGGAAGTTCCGCGGATATCCAATAATTTCTTTATCCAAGTATTTCCGTTATCCACAGACAAATAAATAGACATATTAATTCTATCGGTAGCAGAATCATTATTACATATTAAAATGTGTCCGTTAGATAATTTCAGTGAAGTTGCCTTAGTATTACAATTATAGATTTCAGTTTCATATGCATCACCAAAGCTTTCAGCATTGTCACATGATATAGCTTTTCCCAATTTACCGTAACTTCTTTGAAGAAAAACAATCTCACCCTCATTTCCTTCATAAAAACTTGTTTCGGCACACTGAGTTTTCAGCATCTTTCCACCGGTTTTTTTTACAAAAGTCTTACCTTTATTATCGGAAATGTAATAAGAAATAGTTTCTTCATCAGATATATATGAAGGATATACCCATCTTCCGGACTTTAAAACAATAGGTGGATTTATCATATTTCCGTCAAAAACAGAACGTGGTTTTGACCATTTTAATTTTTTTTCGTTAGGATTATCACAAACAATCTCCCAAGTGCACCTTAAAAAATCTTTAAACAATAAACCATCTACAGCACACCAACGTTGACCTTTGCTATTATAAAAATATTTTGGGACATGACCGACATCATAAGGAGTTGCATCCTCTTGACACCAAAAAACATGTAGCTTTTCTAAAGGATCAATCCAAAGAACAGAATCACTGACATGAATATTGTATTCTTTGTTAAAATTAATTTCCAAAATATCATCAGATAATGTCTTACCAAAATCGTCACTGTATCTAAGAATCAAATATTGATCATTGCAAGGCTCCATATATCCACCGGCTTCCCAAGCAAAAAACAATCTCCCTTTTTGTGTAACTGCAATAGCCGGTCCACACTGAAATTCACGATTTTCTTCTTTATGCTCAGAATTATTTGGATAAAAAACTATATCAGTATATAATTTACTGTTACGATATGAATTCACTACTCTTTCTCCAAAAAGTCTGCTACTAACCATTTCCCTTATAGCGTTAGGAGATGTGATCAAATTTTGGAAACTACGGCATCTCGAAAAACCTTGGATTCGGAAATTCTCAAGAAAGATATATTATTTTATTTTTTGAACCTTATCTGTTTTTTCCCAAGTATAAGGAAAAGCTCCGAAATGACCATATTTTGCGGTTTGCAAATATATAGGTCTTAGAAGATTGAGGTCTGTTATAATTCCCTTTGGAGTTAAATTAAAAGTATCATTTATTATTTGAACAATCCTCTCATCTTTTATTGAGCCTTTAGAAGTTCCGAAAGTATTAACATAAACACCCACAGGCTTTGCTTCGCCTATAGCATAAGCCACTTGAACTTCACATTTATCACACAAACCTGCGGCAACAATGTTTTTGGCGACATATCTCATCATATATGCGGCTGATCTGTCAACCTTACTTGGATCCTTTCCGGAAAAAGCACCACCACCATGACGAGCCATTCCGCCATAGGTATCAACGATAATCTTTCTTCCCGTTAAACCTGTATCACCACAGGGGCCTCCTATTATAAAAGAACCGCAAGGATTAATATGAATATTAATTCCGTCAATATCTTTAACTATGGGTAAAATAACCTTTTCAGTCATGTCTTTTCTTAACTCATCAAGTGAAATATCAGCTTTATGCATTGTTGAGAGAACTATTGTATCAATCTTATTTTTATCATAATCATAGGTCACTTGAGTTTTTCCGTCAGGCATAAGATAAGGAAGAATATTATTTTCTCTCATGTAGGTTAGCCTGTTAGACAATTCTCTTGCAAGATAAATAGGAAAAGGCATATATGAATCCGTTCCTGTTTCGTTGGTGGCATAACCAAACATTAGGCCTTGATCCCCGGCACCTTGTTCTTTGTCTTCACTTTCAATTACACCTGCATTTATTTCGGCTGATTGTTCATGTATATTATTCTCTATTTCAAAAGTATCATATTTGAAACCTACACCATCGTAAATATAACCTATATTTTTAATGGTTTCTCGGACTGTATTTTCAATTTCATCCTTTTCTAAGAACAAATCACCGCCTATTTCACCGCACAAAATAACTCTATCACATGTGACCATAGTCTCACAAGCAACATGAGCGTTTTTATCTTTAATTAAGCATAAATCTAAAATAGCATCACTGATTTGATCCGCAACTTTATCGGGATGTCCGCAAGTGACTGATTCGGAAGTAAATAAATTTTTCATATTACACCTTTAAAAAATCATTCTGCTTTGCTCCTCCTAAATACACTCAGTCCCCCCTACTATGTAATGGGGGATATAGGGGGGAGGATGATTTGAAAAATCATCACATTTTGCGAAGCAAAGTTAAACTTAGTATTTCTAAATTTGTCATTGGTAAATTTAATTAATCATTAACCACAAAGAATTTTTGAACTTCATCCCCCAAACCTTTTGGTATAAGAAGAATTATTTCATCGTCAAGAGAGAGAGTTGTATCAGCTTTTGGGATTATGGATTTATCTCCTCTTATGACAGAGATTATAAGAACTCCCAAGGGCAAGCCCAAATCTCTGATTTTGATACCTATAGAAGGAGAATATTGGTCCAAAACCAAATCCAAAACTTCAATATTACCCTTATCAAGAGCAGCAATGGGGATAACTGACTTCTTTTCAATACTTTGTTCCAACAATTCCAAAATTACACTTGTAGAACAAACTGTTTGAGATATACCGCAAAGTTTGAAAATCTCTTCGTTATTGGGGTCTCTCAATCTTGAAAAGGTTTCGTTTACTTTAAACTGATTTTTTGCCATAAGAGCAATGGTAAAATTATCTTCATCATATCCCGTTGTCGTCACAACCAAGTCGGCTCTTTCAATGCCTGCCATTTTAAGAACTCCAAGGTCTGTTCCGTCACCTAAAACAACCACATCTCCAAGCTCTTTTCTTATAGCATCGGCAACAGTTTTATCTCTCTCTATAATAATAACTTCATATTCTTTTTCTAAAAGTTCTTTGGCAAGGTGGTAACCTAAATGGCCTCCACCTACTATCAAAATAAAATTATATTTTTTCATAATAGGACCACACTAACCGTTTATTCCGAGAATAATATTCTCAACCATTTGAGAGCCTATGCTGGTGACACATACAGTTTCAATACCAAAAGCATTAAATATTTTGGCTCTGTCTTGATCGTAAAATCTTGCCACAACCTTAGGGACAGAAAATATTTTTTTAGCAATGGTGGCACCCAAAATATTTCTTGTATCATAGTTGGTTGTAGCCACAAAAGCATCCATGTTTTCCAGGTGTGCTTTAATAAGAGTGCTTTTCTCTAAACCGTTACCCACAATTTTGTGACCTGTAAAATCAGGGCTAAGCCTTTTGAATGCATCAGCATTTTTATCTATAACAGTGACTTCATGACCTTCCGCACACATAGTATTGGCGGTTAAGGCACCCATTCTGCCACAGCCCAATACACAAATCCGCATTTTATCACCTAAAATTAAAAGTCTTATACAATATTATTTTATCACAAATAAACCTTTTGTATCAAATTTTATGATACTACATTTTAAAAAATTGATACAATTTCTTAAAAGTGATATAATAATATTGGTAATAATATAGATGTTTATTAAAATAGGAAGAAATTATGGCACAAGATTTTAAAAGTAAGTATTTTTCAAGAAATGAAGGGGATTTCCCCGAAACCATTAATTTTTTAGGTCATGAATATATCAAAAAAGAAGATTTGAGATACGGAACCAACCCTCACCAACCTGCCGCTATTTATAAACCGAAAGAAGGAACCAATCTAACCTTCGGTGACATGGAACTGTTGAAAAACGGTAAAAGCGGACTTTCAGAAACCAACTACTCTGATCTCTATCATGGTTTTAATATAATAAAATATTTTGACACTCCCGCCTGTGCTGTTATGAAACACCTTAACGCTTCAGGTGCAGCCATTAAGGTAGGAGATATGTCCACATCAGAGGTTTACAGAAGAGCACGAAACGCTGACGCTCTTGCTGCCTTCGGAGGAACTGTTTGCTTTAACGTTCCCGTTGACCTTGAAACCGCAAAAGAAATAATGTCTTCTTACGTGGAAGTTGTGGCTGCTCCTGATTTTACCCCGGAGGCCCTTGAAGAGTTGCACAAAGGAGAAGAATACAAAGTTAATAAAGAATTAAGAATAATAAAACTACCTAATATTGATAAACTTCCAAAGTGGGTTGGAGATACTTGCCTTCCTACCATAAAAACTTTAAGTGATGGTTGTTTTATTATTGCAGAACCCTTACTAACTTCAATAAAATCACCTAAAGATTTAACAATTGCAACTCAATACAGAAAAAAAGATGACACCACATACACCTGTGACAGAATGCCCTCAGAGCAGGAAATGACAGACTTAATGTTCAGTTGGTATGTAAATCTTTCTACAAGATCAAACGGTGTGGTAATTGCAAAAAACGGTGTCACGTTAGCTGTAGGAACAGGTCAACAGGACAGAGTTGCTGCTGTAAAACAAGCTATAGCAAAAGCAAAAGAAAAATCTACAACAGGAGAGACCTTAGAAGGAGCTGTTTTAAGCTCTGACGCATTCTTCCCATTTAGAGATTCCGTTGACGAATGTATAAAAGCAGGTATTACAGCTATTATCCAACCCGGAGGTTCATTAAGAGACTGGGATTCCATAAAAGCTTGCAACGAAGCGGGAATAGCAATGGTATTCACAGGCGAGAGATGTTTCTCACATCATTAAATTATAAACAAAATTATGATGGTGTGCTCGTCAGATGATAAGCACAAAAACTAAAATAAATATAAAGAAGGTTAAAATAAATGTCAGGACATTCAAAGTTTCATAACATTAAAGCAAGAAAAGGTGCACAGGACGCCAAAAGAGGACAAATCTTTACCAAAATCGCAAGAGAAATAATGGTAGCTGTTAAGGAAGGCGGTCCCAGCCCCGATACTAATATTAAACTTAAAATGGCTATTCAAAAGGGCCGTGACAACTCTATGCCAAACGATACAATTCAGAGTGCAATCAAAAGAGCTTCCGGAGCTCAAGAAGGTGCCAACTACGAAGAAATTGTATATGAGGGATATGCTCCCGGTGGTGTAGCACTCTTGGTTGAATGTCTAACGGATAACAGAAACAGGACAGTTTCCGAAGTTAAAACAGCTTTCTCCAAACACAATGGTAACCTTGGAACCACAGGCTCCGTTTCCTATCTCTTTGACAGAAAAGGTCAATTATTGATTGCCAAAGAAGGGGTTGACGAAGACCAAATTATGGAAATAGCTCTTGAAGCCGGGGCTGAAGACATTAAAACAGAGGACGAAGAAGCTATTGAAGTTATAACAGATCCCGCTGACTATGTAGCTGTTCGTGAAGCCTTTGAAAAAGCTGGTATATCTTTCATCAATGCAGAAATAACAAAAATACCCCAAACAACCAATTTAATATCAGATGCTAAAGTTGCAAAGCAAATACTTAAAATCATAGACAAACTTGAAGAATGTGATGATGTTCAGAAAGTATATTCAAACTACGAAATAGACGAATCAATTGAAGACGAAGTAAACGAGTAATTAATGAATAAAATAGTTTATATGGATCATGCGGCAACCACAGCCCTTGATCCTAAAGTTTTAGAAGTTATGATGCCATATTTAACTTATGAATATGGTAATGCGGGAGGCATATACTCCTTAGGAAGAAATGCAGGCGAGGCTGTTCACGTTGCAAGAGCTCAACTTGCCAATCTTCTCAATTCCACCCCCGATGAAATATATTTCACCTCAGGCGGAACAGAAAGCGACAATTGGGCTATTAAAGGTGTGTGTGACGCTCGCAAAAAGTATGGCAATCATATTATAACCACAGCCATTGAACACCATGCGGTTTTGGAAACTTGCAAATATATGGAAAAGCATGGTTATGAAGTCACATACATTCCCGTTGACGAAAATGGATTAGTAAACCCAAAGGATATAGAACAAGCCATTACAGATAAGACAATTCTAGTCACCTGTATGCATGCCAACAACGAAATAGGAACCATAGAACCTGTTGAAGAAATAGGTAAAATATGTAATGACCGTCATATTCATTTCCATGTAGACGCTGTTCAAACCACTGGTCATATAGAAGTTGATGTAGAAAGGATAGGATGCAACTCTCTTGCTCTTTCAAGTCATAAATTTTATGGTCCTAAGGGTGTTGGAGCTATGTATCTCAAAAAAGGCTCTGTATGCACCAATTTCATGTTAGGCGGAGGACAGGAAAACAATCGACGTGCAAGCACTCACAATGTGGCTGGTATTGTAGGTTTAGGAAAAGCAAGCGAATTGGCTCTTTTAAATATGAATGAAGAGTATAATCAAACTATCATATTAAGAGATAAATTAATAAAAACCATAGAAGAAACCATTCCCGACTGCAAACTAAATGGTGACAGAGTAAAAAGACTTCCCAATAATATAAACTTTATATTTAAAGGCATTGAAGGTGAATCTCTCATACTCTTTTTAGATATGGCGGGAGTTTGTGCTTCCAGCGGTTCAGCTTGCACCAGTGGTTCTTTAGATCCTTCCCATGTCCTTTTAGCAATAGGTTTAAAACACGAAGAAGCCCATGGTTCTTTACGATTAACTCTCGGAAAAGATAACACAGAGGAAGATATAAATTTAGTTGCAGAAAAGCTTCCCGGTATTGTTAACAGATTAAGAGAAATGTCTCCTCTTTATAACAAATAAAAGGGTAAAAAAATGGATGATCACAAAATCAACTTGGATAAGGAGCTTGGTGGGGTCATTAATTTAGACGACTTAAATCTTATTAATACTCCCAACAAAGATGTTAACCGGCAAAATAAAGGTGCTGAAAAACAAACAAATTCCACTCAAAACAATGAAGAAAGCACCATTCTAAAAGAAATCAGTGAACTTGCCAACGAAGCAACTGAAGTTTTTAAAGAAAAAGAAGAAGCCAGAAAAAAAGCTGCTGTAGAAAAAAAAGAGAGCAAAGAAAAACAAAAATATATAATAATAGGCTTGGTTTTGTCAATATTGTTATGTTTCAGTTTTACTTTTTCAAGTTGCGGTAAGAAAAGACATCATCATAAAGGAGGAAAAACAACCCCCGCTGACGCAGTTCGTCAAGATGCGGAATTTTCAAGTAATACTCAAGATAACAGTTATCTTTCAGGTTTTGACCAAGGCTCAAACAATGTGGCTGCTCCCGCAGAAATCCCCACCCAAATGGGATTTGAAGCAAACCCAATGTAAAGGCGAGTATAAAAATACCAAAGAACCGAAAAGATCAATTTTTTATAGAAAATATCAAGCGACTATAACAAGATTTTTTTATTAAGCAAATAATAGGCAATATGAAATATTGCCGGTGGATTTGCCCCATTTTCAAAAAAAATGGGGCTTTTATTTATAAAAGTTCCATTTATGAAGAAAATGGGAGCAAAGGCAATTATGCGTCTATAAAAAAATCGTAGGTTAAGGAGCGAAGAGATTTTCGTAATAAAAAATTAGATATTTTCGAGAGATTTGGGATTTTTATACTCAAGATATATAATAAATCCCAAAGGGATTTTTATACTCAAGATATATAATAAA
>JAFSVJ010000041.1 GCA_017445025.1 Abditibacteriota bacterium
AGAACAGGAATGAAAAAACGGCTTGGATTTTCCAAGCCGTTTTTGATACTTAACCAAAATATCTCTTTAAAAGACCATCAAAGTCTTTGCCGTGTCTTGCTTTATGAAAGACCGAGCTTTTTAGCGATTTCGCCGAGCTTTTTGTCAAATTCCTCTGCTTTAAGCTCGTTTGCGAAATATCTCTTTAAAAGTCCTTCAAAGCCCTTGCCGTGTCTTGCCTCGTCATAGAAACTGCTTTAGGGAGTATAGGTTTTATGCGCTCTGCGAGATTTTCAGATTTGCCTGTCCCACGAATGTCCCACGAGATTTTCTGTCCCACAAAAGGGCAAAATATACACGAAACATACTGTGAACAGGGTAATGGGGCTGTTTTTCTTACTGTATAGCAAGTATATCATACTTGCAGAAGGATTGCAAATTTATTTTCACTATAACCTTACAGATTTCTAACATAGAATGTAGAACGACCTCCGCCGCCCTTTGAAATAATACCGCCTGCACAAAGTTTCTTTAAGTGTCTTTCAACCGTTGAGGCACTGACAGTCGGACAAAGCTCTAATATATCTCTCTTGGTAAATTTACCGATTTTACTCTGCACAGCATTGCTGACCGTATCAAACGATGATGTTCCTACGATATTTATTCTGTCTTCAAAGTCCCTATATGCGGCAATAATTGTTCCGAGCATATATTTTATGAAAGCTGTCGGGTCGTCCTTTCCCTCATGCCATCCGCTTTGTGATAGTTCAAGAGCATCATAATATGCACTTTTGTCTTTTGCAATTTTGGCTTCAAGTGAGATGTATTTCCCAACTTCATATCCGCTGCGATAAAGCAAAAGCGTTGTAAGAAGACGGGACATTCTTCCGTTTCCGTCAATAAACGGGTGGATGCAAAGAAAATCGTGTATAAATACCGGTATTACGAGAAGCGGGTCAACCTTTCCCTCACCAATGCTCCGATTATACTCGTCGCAAAGTTCTTGCATTGCCGGAGGGGTTTCATACGGCGCAAGCGGGGTAAACAATGTATACGCCTTACCATCGGCATTTGTTGCGCTGATAAAATTTTGCACATTTTTAAATGCGCCTCCAAAACTTGAATCCGTGTGACTGAACATTATTTTGTGCAACTGCAATATATAGTTCGGTGTTAATGGGATATATTCAAAATTCTCATGAACAGTATTTAAAGCGTCCCTGTATCCGGCGATTTCCTTCTCGTCACGGTTACGCGGCAAGGTTTTTTCGCTCATCAGCTTCCGAAGCCGTGTTTCTGTTGTGCGGATGCCTTCGATAGAGTTGGAGCTTTCTGTACTTTGAATTTTTGCAATTTCTATGAGCCTGTTCAGCTCATCGGGTTTCTGCTTTAAATATAAAGATTGCTTGCCCTTAGCTTCATGAATTAATGACAAGTAATTTACAACCTCATTATCCCATTTTTTATCTTTCAAAGTATTATAATTAAACCCGCGCATTTGCCTCACCTCGTTTCTATTCTCGTCAATCATATCATAAATGACGAGAATAGTCAAGGCATGACGAGAAAATAATAAATTAGTACATACACTTCTTTCACGCATCAAAGCATAGTATCAGATACATTCAGCATTGGCAGAGATCAACCTACAAGACACAGAAAAAAGAACAGAAGTATTTAATAAAGAGAATGGAACTGATTACCACAAAGTAGGAAAAAGGGAGTTTAAACAAAATCAGACCAGTATAAATTATATCTTCTCTCAAAGGTCAGCAGAGAATATTGCTGAGAAGTCAAAGAATTTTACAAGGTTTCTGAAAGAAAATTACAATGTGAAAATGGTTAGGGATATTACTCCCCAAATGTGTATGGCATATTTAGACACAAAGCAAGGTTGCAGTTCTAAAACCATTTCAGCATATAAGAATATGATTGAAAAAGTATCTATTGCTTGTAGTGCAAAATTCCACTGTGAAAATTTTTATACCCAAGAAGTGAGAAATTACAAGGTAGCAGACACCCACAAGGCAAATTCAAAGAGAATATACACCAATCAGCAAATAGAACAGATTTATAATTACAAGAGCACCAGACAAGCAGAGATAAAAACAATGGCATTTATAGGTTGTAGGGTTTTTGAATTGATAAATATAAAAGTATCTGATATAAACCTAACCAAACATATTTACACCACCACAATTAAGGATAATAGGATAGACACCTACAACACAATAAAAATCATTGGCAAGGGTGGAAAAGTGTCTTACAGACCTATTTTACCCCAATACAGAGAGTTTTTTATGGAATTGATAAAAGATAAACCACCACAAGCAAGATTATTTGATTTACCCAAGAACACCAAACAAGCAAGACTTATAATGAGTAATGAAATCAGAAGAATTACAAAATCTCTTGGACTTCCACAAACTGGAAAAAACCACGAATTCAGAAAGTACCATTGCCAGTTTGCAGTAGAATATTATGTTTCTTTGGGTTGGTCAAGGGATAGAGCAGAGAAATTTGTGATACAAAGGCACCTATCCCACAGTGCAGAAAGAAAAGATTTGAAAGAGATATATTTGTATAGTTAGTCTTCTTCTGTGTCTGTCAATTTACTGACAGATACACCTAATGCCTTACTGATTTTATAAAGAGATTTCAGTGAAGGAACATATGGGGCACTGGGTCCTTCAAGTTGAGATATAAAATTAAGTGACATACCACTGTATTCACTTAACTGTTGCTGTGTCATATTTGCCAATCTTCTATAATAACCAACTCTCAACCCTATTTTTATGATAAACATATCATATTCTTTTTCATTGTAATAACTCATATATAACACCATAAATAAATATTTTATATTTATAATTATAAACTATTGACAAATAAAGTTAAATTTATTATAATTAAATAAAACTTCCTTGTGTCGGTAGTATTTGTAGAAAGGAGTATGATTATGATTATACTTAGTGTGGGGATATTTTTTTTAGTGGTTGCTTTTTTTGTTACTGTTATTGGTTTAGTAATAGGTTATATTTCAATTAAGAATGAGAGTAAAGCATTTGAAAATATGATTATGAACCCAAATAACAACACAGTTGCTCAGTACATAAAAGTATTAAAACATTCAAATAAGGTAATAGAAAAATATAATGTGTTTGAAACAAGAATAAGATTATCACAAGGTTTTATAGAAATCTCTGATTATACCAATGTTTCAACAGAATTAAAGGAACAATTAAAAAATGCTTTAATGATAAAAGGCATTCCTGTTTAATTTTATTTATGCAAAGGGGTTGATTGTAATGGAACAAAATTTTTTTTCTATAGGCTGGATTTTTATAGCTTTGGCTATTATATATACAATAACTAATAAAACAATAAAAAGTGCAGAAAAAAAAGCATATGAAACTATGTTGATTTCACCCAATGATACAACTGTATCAAATTATATTAAAGCATTTTGGAAATCAAGTGGTAGAATTTTGAGGGTAGGACCTGGTATGGGAACAAGTACAGAAACTGAATTTACCAACAGTCAGCAAGCAAATATACAAGACAAATTAAGACAAGCACAAGGTTATAAAAAAATTGTAAATAGTCCTAATGTATCAGACCCTGTAAAAGAGCAGTTAAGAAAAGCATTTATTGCAAAGGGTGTACCAATTCTTATTTCTATATAATAGCAGTGAAACAACCTAATTTTGGGTTGTTTTTTCTTTGCTCATATAAATTTGACAGAGTGCAGAAAGTATTTTATAATTCTCATATATTTAAGATTTCAAAGTAATGTAAGTTTATTTTAAGTGATTTAAGTTTTATATGTTTATTCAAGATAATTTGCAAATTAAGAGATTTCAAGATTTCCCATTTAATGAAAGTAAGTTGTGTTTGGCAGTTGGCAACAAAAATATTAAACTGCTTTCTGAAATGAATAAAACTATAAAACTTAATATAAATGGTGTTAAGCAACCAACACCATTTCAAAATAAACTGGTTAGGTGATAATACCACCACTGCACAAAAAAGTGTTCATAATCTCATTTTCTGCATTTCTGAGAGATTATGTTTTGGAGTATATTTTGTTATTAAATTGTTTTCTCTTCTGTCTTGTTCATTCAAGCAAAATAAAAGAAAATCAAAAGGTTGAGGATATCTGATAACCTACTTGAAAGATTAGTAGGGTTTTATAGGTCTTGTGTATGGGGGCAGAGTGTGCACTTAAAAACTATAAAATGGAGTTAAAATGCAGTCACTGGGTAGATTGCCAGACTACTATAAAAAAATTGGGGTGAGAGATTTTTTCTATTGAAAGTGAAATTCCACCTTTCAATAGGTGGAGTATGTCAACTCTTAGGTTCAAGATTTTTCACACCAATATTATATAATATCTTTATAAATTAAATATAAATAACTCTTTATGAAACATATATAACATTAAGTTTTCAAATATTTAGGTGGGCAAAAGGCATTTTTTAAGGTGGGCAAAAGGCATTTTTTAAGGTGGGCAAAGCAAATTTTTTTGGGTGCTTGCCCACCAAATGCCCACTTTTTCAGAAAAAAACACCAAAAAACACCTTGTAATTCTTGATAACAATAAAAAAATTTGGTTTCGTGTACTAAAATTATAAATTAAGAAGAATGGCATAAAACAAGGGTTTGGAACAATTTCCAAACCCTTGTTTTGTCTTGCCTTATGAAAGACCGAGCTTTTTAGCGATTTCGGTGAGCTTTTTATCAAACTCCTCTGCTCTTAGCTCATTTGCGAAATATCTCTTCAAAAGACCTTCAAAACCCTTGCCGTGTCTTGCCTCGTCCTTAGCCATTTCGTGAACGGTGTCGTGGATAGCGTCGTAGCCGAGCTCCTTAGCTCTCTTTGCAAGCTCAAGCTTGCCTGCTGTTGCGCCGCACTCAGCCTCTGCTCTCATCTGCAAGTTCTTCTTTGTCGAAGGTGTTACAACCTCGCCTAAAAGCTCTGCAAACTTAGCAGCGTGCTCTGCCTCTTCCCAAGCGGCTCTCATATAGAACTCACCGATTTCAGGATAGCCCTCGCGTGTTGCCTGTCTTGCCATTGCGATGTACATACCAACCTCGCTGCACTCGCCCTCAAAGTTTGACTTTAAGCCCTCATAAACGTCATCCTCAATCTTACCCTTTGCGCCAACACCGATAACGTGCTCGCAGGCAAAATTAAGAACGCCCTCCTCCATCTTGTTGAACTTTGAGCCGGGAACGTTACATACCGGGCACTTCTCGGGGGGCTCGTCTCCCTCGTGAACGTAGCCGCATACG
>JAFSVJ010000042.1 GCA_017445025.1 Abditibacteriota bacterium
TCAATGAACCCCCTTTAGCCCATTCCCAAAAAGTTTCGCTTTTTTATCAATGAACCCCCTAAAAATTCTGTCCCCCTAAGCGAAGCTTGGGGGGTGGCAGTCCGAAGGACTGACGGGGGGATGGAATTAGGAGCGAAGCGACCGTGGGGGGGCCGTCTGCTTTCTGCTTTTTAAATTGTGATTTGTGATTTGAAATCGTAAGTTTTATGCTTTATACATTACTTTAATACTTTTTTATTCATTATTTTAGGTTGCATATATTCCCTAATTTCACCTAAATAAGAATTATTAATATATCTGTTTAACATTTCAAAAGATTTTTGGCATAATAAATTAAGATCATAACCTATTACGGTAGGTGAATATTTTCCTCGTGTATCAATATCTCCATTAGAAACAGTTATAATATTCGTATTGAACATAATAGAATCAAATTCTGCAAAAGCACCTTGACAAGCTTTGTAAATTGTATCATCAAGAAATATCAATGCATCCGGAACTTTTTTTAATGAATTCATAGTTTCTCTAAATGCATTTGACACAAATCTAACATCAGTTTCAAAAGGAATCCTAACTAAATTAAACTTCTTCTCAAATTCATATTCTGAAGCAAGATGAACAATAACATTATTATCGTAGGAATTAAATATTTTTTTTTCATAAGTAAATAGAAGGACATCTTTCCATTTATATTCTTCAATGATTTGTTGAATATTTAAATATAATTCCAAATAATTTGTGAGAGTGGCGGGATATAACCCAACATTAGTTCCCATAATAGATACTATTGGTATATTTGCTTTTAAAAATCTGTCATCTACTTTATTATTACCAAAAAAAGTAATAACACCGGCAACCTCTGTAAAATCTACTTTTAAGATAGGTTTGTTTGCCTCTTCTTCATTAAAAATATATACTAAACTCTCATAATTATTATTTTCTATAATTTTTTGTAAATAATTTAGAACTACTCTATAAGAATAACCTATTTCAGAAGTTAAGTAAAATGAATCAACAGAAATAATAATATATTTCCTATTTTTGAAATAAGAAACATCAGTAATATATGCTCCGGAACCCACTTTTTTTTCAATAGCTTTTTCATTAATTAGAACATTTAACGCTTCACGGACCGCATTTCTGGCAATACCCAACTCCTTAGCCCAAGTCATTTCAGAAAAAATCCTACTTCCTTTCTTCCATTCTCCTGTCTTCACCTTTTCGGAGATAATATCAAATATAACCTTAGTGTTATCCAATACAAACCTTCCAATTATAATTATTATAACAATTATATTATATCATAATATGAAAAATATTTAAAGTTTTAAAAGATTTGACTTTTCAAATTATTATATGATATAATTATATTGATAAACAAATTTATAAAACTTGTCAACAATTTGTAGGAGATCCAAATGAAAAAAATATTATTTTTCCTTTTATTTTTCTTTTGTATTACAAGTGCCTACTGTAATACATATGAATTCGATACAAAGAATATTAATATCACCTTTAAAAATGAAGATAAACTTCTTTATATATCTTCAATATTAAACAAAAATACAAATACAGAATGCATAGAATCAAATATAGGTGCAAAAAGAAACATTTGGTTTTTTCAAGTTAAGAAAAATAAAGAATACTCCTCTGCTCCCATAGATATGTTACCCGGTGATGCTAATAATTTTAAGGTATCTAAATCATATAATAAAATAGTTTTTACTTGGTTAGATGTTAAAAAAGAAGATTGGAATAAAGGATTTGACGTTATCGTCACAGGTGAAAAGTCCGGATTAGAAACCTTATGGCATATTAAAATTATTTCCAAAACAGAAGAATACGGAATATGGCAAATTAATTTTCCTAACATAGTATTTCGTTTTCGAACAGGTGACACTTGGTTCTCCGGTTTATTCGGTGGTAATATAGAAACGGTTAACGATCCAAATACACGTCCGGGAGGTCACGGATTAGTAAAACTTCCTTGGGTCCCCTATCCCGTTGGTGATATGCCTATGCAATTTATGACAGATACACAAAATGGCTCAGGCATATACATTTGTCCTGAAGATATTGACGGTTGGCATAAACATTTTAAATTCCCTTCACTTAATGATAAAGAAATAGACTATTCTCTTGAAGTATATCCCAATAATCAAGGGGTAGGTGGTCTTTCTTATTCACAAGCATTCAAATTTAACATATGTGCTTTTGACGGAGATTACTATGATGCAATCAAAAAATATAGAGCATGGGGCATTAAAAACGGTGCTGCACCATTTAAAAGAGGTCTTATTAAAGATAGGAAAGATTTTCCTGAGTGGGTTAAAAAAAATGTCTTTTGGGGAAATGATTATCAAACATCAGTTGCCGGTAATGTTCCTTCCGCTTTTCATTTATATGTTTGGTGGCATTTACCTCATGATGTTGGATATCCTGAGATGCTACCGGCAAAAGAAGATTTTATAAATGAAATGCTTAATAATAATCCAAACCATAACTTTGTATTCTATACAAATTGTCACCTAATAGACACTAAAAATTCTCCCTTATACCAAAAATATGGAGATAAGGTAGTTAATCTTGAAGAAAATTTAGAAGCTAAAAAGTTCCATTGGGGACAAGAATATACTATAAACTCAGCCGCATGTCCAAGTTTAGATGTTGTAAAAGATATATCTGTTAATCTTAACAAACATTTAATCAGTAAATATAGTGCAGACGGAGTATATCTTGATGAAATTACTATGATAGAGCCCGAACCATGCTTTAATGAAGAACACGGCCATTCCTTGGGAACCGGAAACCGTTGGGTAAAAGAATATTCAAATTTAATGGAAAGAATAATGAAAGAATGTGGTGAAGTTTCTGACAAACCTATTATCATATTTTCAGAAGGGACAGCAGAACCTTATCCATGTGACATGGAACTTGATCTTCAACCTAATCCTGACAAACCATACGGTAAATCACTTTACACATCAGGCTATCGAATTTATTGGGGCATGCAATACAATGCATACGATTTTGAACCATCACAAAATCCAGGAATTGCAAAACTAGCATGGACTTTAATTGGAGGATGGCAACTTGGTTGGTATGAATTTCTACCTGAAGGAAAAGATTATTCCAATTATCCGGATTTCACATTTTATCAAAAAAATGCATGCTTAGCAAGAAATCATGCAATAGATTATTTTAGTTTAGGAGAAATGGTTAGAAATGTTAATATAACCAGTGAAATGCCCTATATAGACACGACCTTGGAATTAGTAGCAAATTCAGAATCTCCCATTAAACATATACCGGGTATCCAAACCTCCTCATGGAATTTAGACGAAAAAACAATGATTGTATTTACAAATATAACAAAAGATACACATATAGTTAAATGGGAAACAACCCCAAATGCATTAAACTTAAAAAATGAAATATTATATAAGATTACAGAAGAATATCCAATCCATAAAGATTTAGGAAAAGGATACAACAAAATTAAAAGCGAATTTGTAATTAACCCTCTTGATACTGTAATAATTATAATAAAAGAATAAAAAATATATAATTTTTTCATAAGCTTTCTTAAACGAAGGTTTTTTTAAAAAAATACATTAAATTAGTCAACAATTTTAATATGATTTTATAAAAAAATATAAAATTTTATATAAAAATCTACAAAAATAGGCTTTTAGGCCTTGACAAAAATATTAAAATGTGGTATAATATAATTGTTAGTGATAAACAAATTATTAAAAGTTGTCAACAACTTTTTGTGTTTATCAGATCATAAAATTAAAGGAGGATCATTAGAATGATCACAATCAAAAAGGGGTTCACCCTCATCGAGTTGTTGGTTGTTATAGCAATCATTGCTATATTGGCAGCCATACTCTTCCCCGTTTTCGCTCAAGCAAGAGAGAAAGCAAGACAAGCAAGTTGTTTGTCTAACCTAAAAAACATCGGTACAGCAGTAATGTTGTATACAGATGATTACAACCAAACATATCCAATAGCAAGATATGGTGGTATGACAGGTGCATACGCCTATCCAAAATGCTTTTGGACAGGAACACTATTTCCTTATGTAAAGGATTTTAAAGTGTTCTATTGTCCAAGTTGGGTATCTACATATAATCCTAATGCATCAGATGGAGATCAATATCTATTGGCTCTTGATGGTGGATACGCTGCTAATTACAACGTATTAGGTGATATTGATGGTAATTGTCCACCTAAAAAAGCTGCAAGAATAAAATCAGCTTCAAATGTTGCTATTTTTTATGACGCAGGAATATATATCTTAAATGATGTAGGAATACTTCTTAATGGATTATACAATCTATATCTTCCGGGTACTGGTCTTGCCGGAGTTGCACCTGCAGATGGTTGGAACCCTTCAGATGAAATGCTCTCAGATTTTAAAAATGGCCGTCACAACGAAGGTATAAACCTTACCTATGCAGATGGACATGCCGGATTTGAAAAAAGTGCAACTGTTTATGGCTGGGCATCATTAGCTACCAAAAATCCATTTAAACCTGAAACCTGGTAAAAATCTAATAAAAGTGAGAGGTTACATTGTAACCTCTCTTTTAATTCAATTATCTTTAACTTAAGGATTTATAAATGTATTTCATATTATTACTTTTATCTATTATTCTTTTATCTGTTTCTTTATATTCACAAGATATTACATATTCAAGCGCAATTTGGGATAGAAAAGGTCACGGAAATCACAGAGCTGTTATTGAAGTGACTGACTCATCTGCCTATAACAAAGTTCGTATTATGTGGCGTCGACGAGACCTTTTCCCTGAAAATGTTAATATTGTTATAGAAGATTCACAAGGTAATGAGATAAAAGATTACTACGAAACAGAAAAAAACAGAATATATTGTGATTTAATCTTTAAACCCACTCATGGTGTTGGATTATATTATGTATATTACCTTCCTTTCATGCCGGTATCAGCTTATGAAAAAGAAAACGAATATTATAACGAAAGGAATAAATGGGGATTTTACAACATAGGACCCACAAAAGTTAAAGATAACTTATATAAAGATTATCCTAATGCAAAACATATAGCAATAGAATATAGAGAAACTCCTGACAGTCCCGGAAGAAACTCATTTTACCCTATGGAAATCATTGCATCAAAAGATGAAATAAGAAAATTAATTAAAGAAAATCCTTATGATATACTGACTTTCCCGGAAGACAGGGAGCACCCAATTAAAATGTTTGACGACCTGCCATATAGATGGATAGAAAAAGGTCCTTCCGCCTCTGCTACCTTTACAGGGGCACCTAACGAATATCTCGTTTTTCAATTAGGTGTTTTTGCACCAAAAACCAATATTGAAAACATAAAAGCCACCCTCTCCGACTTCAAATCCACTACAGGCACTATATCAAAAGATAATCTCACTTGTTTCAACTTAGAAGGTATAAATCACGAAGGAAAATATTTTACTAAAACCGTAAATATAAATAAGGGTAAAGTTCAGCCCTTATGGTTTGGCCTTGATATTCCAAGAGATGCCAAAGGTCAATACAGAGGCACTATAACTTTATCTTCCAATAACATAAAATCCACAACTGTTAATATAACCATAAATGTTAAAGGACAAATCAAAGAAGACAAAGGGTATGACGATATGAATACTCTTGCTCGTCTTGATTGGCTTAACTCCGACATAGGTTTTGATGATATTGTTCTGCCTCCTTATACACCCATTGAAGTTAAGGATAACAAGATTAAAATTCTTGACAGAGAATTCACAATTGGAGAAGATGGTCTACCAACATCTTTAATCAGCAGGGGGAATGAAATTCTTTATAATCCCATTAGTTTTAAAATTAATAACAATAATGAAAGCAAAAAACTTTTAAAAGATTTTAAACTGAATAACAAAGGAAAATCATTTGCAAACTTTTCTTCTGCCTTCTCAGAGCAAGGTTTTGAAATAACAACAGATTCAACTGTTGAATGTGAGGGAGTTATAACAATATCTCTAAAACTTAAAGCACAAGATGATATTATAACAGAAGATATGGCTTTAGAAATACCAATAAAAAGTAAAATAGCAGAATATATGATAGGCTATGGTCATCAAGGTGGATTCAGAAAAACAGATATTCATTGGAAATGGAACATCAATAACATTGATTATAGATTTTGGACCGGAAACACCAATGCCGGTTTACACCTTGATTTAAGAGATAACACAGACACATGGGATATGTATTACAACTATAATTATGGTAACCCCAAATCTTGGGATAATAATGGATTAGGGGGTTCAGATGTTATAGACAAAGGTGAATACGTTCTTGTCAAAGCTTACACAGGACCACGAGATTTTGTAAAAGGAGAAGAAATAGAATTTAACTTTTGCCTTCACATAACTCCTTTCCACCGAATAGATCCTAAACATTGGTCATACACCTCTTCATACGAAGGTGAATTGCCATACGGAAACTTTTATCACGAACATCATGGTTCAAAAGAATATAAATATATTAACTATCCTTTTTATTATATGGATGCGTTAAGAGATAAATTTATAGAAGCAAACAAAAAGTTTAAAGGAGTAGAATTATATTATACACTTCGGGAATTAACCACCTATTGTCCGGAACTTTTTGCTTTTGAAAGTCTTAACTATGAAATATATGAAAACGGTAATAACTTGAAAGATTCTCAAAAAGAAGTCTTATTAAACCTTCATGGCGGAAAAGAGGCTTGGATTAGAGAACATGTAAGTATAGAACCTCACCCGGAATGGAGAAGCGAATTAAATAATGGTGAATTAGACCCTGCCATTGGAACTTTAGGTTGCGGAAGATTATCAAATTTCTATATAAAAGGATTGGAATATATTTTAGATAATTTGCCTATATATGGTATTTATATAGATAGTTTAAGATATTCTCGAACAACAATGAAAAGAGTTGCAAAAACTCTCCACAAAAAGAAAGGGAATGTTCACATAAACCTTCATGCATACAACTTATTTGACCACTTTGACAGCAAATGTACAGTTATATCTAATTATATGGAACATTTGCCATATATCACATATTTATGGCTGGGCGAAGAAGCTAACTATGATCGTGGCCCTGATCATTGGCTTATCGAGCATAGTGGAATACCCTTCGGATTAACAAGTGAAGAATTACATTTCAGCAATAATCTTAACCCTTATAGAGGTATGATTTTTGCCATGGGTTCAAAACATTATCAATATGCTGAAGCTCTTTGGAAATTCTGGGATGATTATAAAATTGAAGATACAGAAATGATAGGCTATTGGGATGACTGTCCCGTTAAAGTTGACAACAAGGACATATACTGCACCTGCTACAAAAAAAATAACGAATGTCTTGTTGCTGTGGCTTCATGGAGCGATAAAGACGAAGAAATATCTCTAATTATTGACTATAATAAACTTGGCATAGATAAAGATAAGGCCTACATAACAATCCCAACAATAGAAGGTTTTCAAGAAGAGGTCTTATACAATATAAAAGATAAAATTCACATATCAAAAAACGGTGGTTATTTGCTTATAATTAAATAAAAAAAAGGAGCCAAACGGCTCCTTAATTTTTAAATCACGCATTATTCATCACTAATTTCTTATTCTCTTTATACTTAAACACAATTTTGTCTTTACTCAAACTGATGTTTAGAGTTTTACCGCTGACAAGTTTGTTGTTTAGGATTTCTTCACTTAATGGGTCTTCGATATACTTTTGAATGGTCTTTCTTAAAGGTCTTGCACCGAATTGTCGGCTGGTTCCCTTCTTTGCTAAGAAATCACATGCACCTTCACTGACTGTGACTTTAATATTCTTTTCTGATAGGGATTTGAGAAGGTCACTAAGCATAAGTTTAACGATTTTCTTACAATCCTCTTCAGTTAAAGAGTCAAATATAATCAAGTCATCAATTCTGTTTAGAAACTCAGGTTTGAAAGTATTTTTAACTCCTTGGTTTATATTTGTTTTAATGGCTTTTTCCATATCATCTTTGGAAGAAATAAATCCAACTTTATCATTGTTTGATATATATCCGGAACCAATGTTTCCTGTAAAGATGATAATGGTATTTTTGAAATCAACCACCCTACCAACGTTGTCCGTAAGTCTACCGTCATCCAAAACTTGAAGCAAAACGTTATAAACATCGTTGTGGGCTTTCTCAATTTCATCAAAGAGAATAACGGAATATGGGCGTCTCTTGACCAATTCTGTCAATTGCCCTCCTTCTTCATAGCCAATATATCCGGGAGCGGCACCTATAAGTCGAGAAACTGTGTGCTTTTCCATATACTCACTCATATCAAACCTTATGATATTTTTATCTGATCCGAAAAGCACCTGAGCTAAGGTTTTGGCAAGCTCGGTTTTTCCAACACCTGTAGGACCTAAAAAGATAAAGGAACCAATGGGCCTTGAACTGTCTCGGAGCCCTACTCTGTTTCGGCGAATAGTTTTACATAAGACATCAATAGCTTTTTCTTGTCCAACTATTCTCTTTTTGAATTCTCTTTCAAGAGAGAGTAGTTTTTCGTTTTCTGTTTGTGTCAATTTAGACATTGGTATGCCGGTCATAGTCTCCACAGTTGAATAGATGTCCTTATCTGTCACCTGTGACTTGAATTTCAACTTAGCTTTAGCACAAGCTTCGTCCAAAACATCTATGGATTTGTCCGGTTGATATTTGTCTGTAATATACATATCGGATAAATCAACACACAATTTTAGGGTTGAATGATTAACGGTGACATTGTGAAAAGCCTCAAATCCGTGAACGATACCTTCCAATATTTTTAAGGTTTCAGCCTTAGTAGGTTCTTTTATGGCAATGGTTTGAATTCTTCTCTCAAAGGCGGGGTCTTTTTCTATGGAATTCCTATATTCTTTAGGAGTAGTGGCACCTATTAGCCTAAACTCACCTTTTGAAAGAGCGGGTTTTAAGATATTTGAAGCGTCAAGATCGTTGCCACCGGTTGAGCCGGCACCCATAACAGTATGAATTTCATCCAAGAAAACAATAGCTTTGTCACCCATTTTCTTAATATCTTGCATTATAGATTTAAGCCTTTCTTCAAAATCACCTCTAAATCTGGTTCCGGCAATGAGAGAGCCTAAGTCAAGAGAGTAAATATGAACCCCTTTAAGCATATCGGGGACATTATTTTGGGCTATTCTTTGGGCTAAACCTTCTACTATAGCGGTTTTTCCCACACCTGCCTCTCCCAATAGGCAAGCGTTGTTTTTGTTCTTCCTTGCGAGAATTTGGATAAGCCTTTCGGTTTCCGCATCTCTTCCAACGCATGGGTCCAATTTATTGTTTTATGCAAGGGAAACAAGATCTACGGAAAAAGTGTCAATGGCTCTTCTTCTCTTTTTGTTTCTTCTTGCTCTGACGTCTCTTTCATGGGGGGGTAAATCTTCATCGAATGGATCGAAAAGGTCATCCGTGTCATGAATAAAGGGATCTACGGGAGCCTCAAAAGGCCTGGGAGACTTATGGGGGTGATTATCAGATTTATCTTCACTGATATATTTAATCAATTCTTCTGTATTAACATTTACTTGTTTCCAAAACTCATCAAGCCCAAATCCTCTAATAAGAAAAGTTTCAAGAAGAGTAATGTGAGAAACGGACTTTTCTTTTTTGCTTAAAGTCAATTCTCTGGAGGTTTTGAGTAAGAGATTTGTTCCCGGATCTAGAAATCTGGTTTCAAATTTGCGGTTTTCTTGTTTAATACTGTTAAAAAGATTATCGTGTAGTTTTTCAACATCACAACCAAATCTCTGAAGGACCTTAACGGCATAAGAATCTTTTTCTTCCAAAAGTGCAATTAAGACACAAATGGGAGTGTTATTTTCCAATCCCTTTAATTGAGCGATTTCTTCACCTCTAAACAATACTTCTGTTATTAAATTTAAATCAGGTAATTTCATTAAAACTCCTAAAAAAATGTCTACTTACATATACGCAAAAAAAACAAAAAAGTTGCAATAAATATCAATAATATAAATTACCAACGTCAGAACTAATAGCTTCTCCGTTAGCTCCTGAGGCGAACTCATCAGTGTCAGGGAATAAGTTAAGCTTTACATATAGCATTATGGATGTATCCTTATAGTATCCTGTCTGTTTTTTAAAAACTAAACTTGTATCAAAACAATGGTCTTTTTTCATAAGTTCGGCAGCCACATAGTCAAATTCTTTCTCTAAACCATCGTAAGAAAGATAGGATTTTAAATACCAATCTTTAACAAGATTAAGATTAAACAAAGCCTTGGCACTTGACCATTTTCTTGTTTTTCCGTTATACCTGGCACCTATTTCAAAACCATTGTTTTTGTTATAGTATTTAAATTGACCTATGACTGCTCCCCAGTCTTTCTCATTTAAATCATAATAAGTTGACAGGTATGTGGAGAAATTATCATTGGCTTTCCATTTAACTTTATAGTAAAGATTTTGCCAAGGTGATTCGTCAAGGATAAAGTCATACCCTGAGTATAATTCCATATTAAGATTTGTTTTATTATCAAACTTCCACTTAAAGTTGGAATATCTGTATTTACTGAGATTATCACTTGAAACAGGGCTGTATCCCTTAGGAGATTGAACATTATAATCAACGGAAAAAGTATTAAAATCATTGATTTTATAGGTCAACGTGGGTGCGGTGGAGAGAGCATACTTTGCCATGTCGCTTTTATAATAGTATTGCTTATATCGACCATCTATCTCAAAATTTAATTTTTCGTGTAATTTGATAGTATATGCTGGAATGTAAAGATCTAAATATGCTCTATCCGTGTTGTTTCCGTCTGTGAGTTTCAATTTGGAGTAGGAAGTGGTCATTTGAACATTAAAAGGACCTTTCAGAAGGTTGAGCCTGTTAAAATCACTGGAAAGAGTTATCTCCGGCTTCTTTTCCATACCTAAGGAAGAATATTTGTTATCTCCTAAATCATCGTAAAACTGAGTAAAAATCTTCCAATCATAAAGTTTTTCTTTTCCTTTTAGATAGGAAGTCACAGTGAGCTTCTTTTGATTATAATTATCCGTGTTATAATCATTTAAATTCAAATTTAAGTTAAAGGCAGTGGCTTTACTTAAAGATGCATCTTGATTTAAAGTAATATTATTTGTTCGAGAAGAATAGGAAGTTTCAGTTTTGGAATGTCTAAAAGAGAGAGTGGTTTTGGTTTTTTCTGTATTATAAGAGAAAATTGGACTAATGGTATAATACTTATAGTCCTGCTCGTCGTCATAATAATCTGTGTTCCCATCTACTCTCAAATTGAATTTGAATTTACCAATATCATGCCTATGATTAAGGTTGTATTCCAAATTACCTTTTCCGTCTTTTAGTTTAAACTGCTTGTAAACAGAGAAATCACCAAAAACAAAACTGTTGGGGTTAGTAAAAGAATATTCTTGTATTACTCCTAAACCAATGCCTTTTTTCGTCATACCGTCTATTAATAGCCTACCATAAAAATCAGCACTGTTTGGGTTGTATGGGTATGAAAATTTTGCAAAATAACCCTCTTCTCCCGAATATCCTAACTTTGGAAAGCTGCGTTCATCATTATAACGAGGGTCTAGGGGTAGCACATATTTATCTAATGAAAAGATTTGTCTTCCATTGAAAAAGAAGGTAACATGATTAAAGACAATTCTTTTGTCTGTAATAATGTCAAGCTCTTTAGCATAGAGATGATAATGAGGAGTTTCTTTGTCACAACCTGTAACGTCACATCCGAAAAGTTTATAGTGTGTATCAGTTTTTTCTTTACGAAGGCTTTGGATTTTAATATATAAGTTTTCGTCCAAAAAACCTTTTGTAAAGGAAGGATCTATGATAATATCTCCGTCAAGAGCGGACATTTCTTCGGTTTCTGTATTGATTTGCATAGAAGAGGTTTTCATAACATAGTTTTCGTCAATGCTGTTAACATCCTCGGTTATGTCTATAAGGTGAGTTTTGTTATTGAAAGTAGTTTTTCCGGCATTTATAGTATAATCCTTAGAAGTGATATGAACTTGGCTTTCTATGGAGCCTTGTTCATTTTTGTAGTCAAAAGTGCCATGATCACCCTGAATGGTAATATCTTTATGAAATATCTGAACATTGTCATCAAATTGTGAGATGTTGGTTTCGTGATTAATAACTCCCCTATCGGCTTTGATAAAGTAGTCTTTAGTAGTAATGATAATATTTCCTTCAAGGAAAGTCATATATGCTTCACTGTCAATAAAAGTTGTATTCATTTTGTCGCATGATATTTCTATCTGTGTCTTAGAAAACAAAACACAGGGGAAAAAGAGCAATATTAAAATGTAGAAATATTTACAGTTTAGCATAAATAAATATTCAATATCAGTTATTTTATATACAAATTTGAAAAAAATGTATAATTAAAAATGGTATACTTTACCCTTTACTTATATATAATTCCCGATAAGATAACCCCGGCAATTCCGAAAATAATCACAATACTAAAACCTGCCGGAGCCGGAGGTAAACCACCTGTTTCTCCCAATATCCTTGAAAACCACATGATATTCCAATAAATAAAGAAAATAATGATACCCAATACCATTCCAACAGCTCCGTTTTTCATGGGAATCATTAGGCATAAAGGTATCAAACAAAAGAGAATAAACAGGGTAGACAAAGGAAATGCGAGTTTAAAATAATATTCCAATTCCAAATCCCTTGTATTTTGACCGGCTTTTGATCTTGTTTTAATTTCTTCATAGAGTTGTTTTGAACTTAAAGCTTTTTCCTCTTCTATGGGAGCGGTAATTAGTGAGAAAATATCGCTTGAAATTTCCAATTTGAGAGTTTTAAAAGTGGTGACAGTGTTAGGACTACCGTCTTTGTTAAAGCTTGTGCAAAAGCCATCTTTTAAGAACCAATATCCGTTGTTTTCTATGGCTTCTTTGGCATTGATAATAGTGGGATACCCGGAATTTAATCTATACAATTGAACTTGGTGATAGATTACTTCTTTGGTATTTCTTTCAATGGAATTGATATAAATGGAATATTGGTCTGTTTTGACGAAAACATCCGGTTCTATGGGAATGTCCCCGGGAATGGAGTAGAGAGTTTGGAGAATATTGAAACTTTTGTCTTCCGCTCTAACAACGATAATCTCTTGGAACAAATAACCCACTAAGGTTATAAAGATACCGAAAATCATAAGAGATAAGAAAATTCTGCCGGATGTAATACCCGCAGAACGTAAAGCCACCATTTCGCTGTCTTTTATAATTCTGTTAAGCCCTATGGAGACACCAAAAATTCCTCCTGCGGCAAGAGAAATCAAAACGCAGGACGGAAGTTTACAAATAAGAAAATTAAGAACCAAGTACCATTCGCTTATTCTCGAAACTATTAAATTTAAATAGGAATAAACAATATTTCCCCAAACTAAAATGAGAATTATCAAAAACCCATAAAGAAAAGGGAATACCATTTCCTTAAAAAGATATTTATCTAATACTTTCATGTGATAAATTTAGAGAAGAAAAACTTGAACTAAAAAAAGATACAGAAGAGTTTAAAAAAAAGCGACCGGGAAGGTCGCCTTTACTCTTATTTGTTCTTGTCTCTAAAAACAACCCCTAAGTCATTAGCCTTAAAGGGCTTTCCTTTAGACTTATCGCTTTTGATGTTGTCTACGGTTGTGTTTGAGAACTCCTTGTGGGAAAGTCTTATCTTACCATCAGGGGCTACTTCTATAACACGAACTTTCAAGGTATCTCCAATATTACAATAATCTTCAACTTTGGCTAACCTGTTATTGGTTATTTGAGAAATGTGCAAGAGACCGTCTTTGCCGGGAAGGATCTCCACAAAGGCACCGAAGGACTCAATTCTGGTCACTTTTCCTTCAAATACGGAATTAACTTCAGGGTCAAAAGCCAATCCTTTAACCATATCGTAAGCTTTTTGTCCACCCTCTGCATCAATGGCAGAAATGAAAACGGAACCATCTTGTTCAATGGCAAGCTTGGCACCAGTCTCTGCTTCAATAGCTTTGATAACCTTACCACCGGGTCCTATAATGTCCCCTATTTTATCGGGATTGATAACGAGAGAGAAAACTCTTGGAGCATAGGGGCTTAGGTCTTGGTTGGGAGCCGGGATGGTTTCTTCAATAAGGTCAAGAATTTTATATCTTGCGTCTTTTGCTAATCGAAGAGCATCACTGACAATGGCTCGAGAAAGACCATGTGTTTTTGTATCAACTTGGATAGCTGTGATACCTTCACGAGTTCCCGCAACTTTAAAGTCCATATCACCGGTAAAGTCTTCAAGACCTTGAATATCAGTGAGCATTACATATTGATTTTCATCACTCATAACACCTATGGAAATACCGGCAACAGGGGCTTTTATTTTAACACCACCATGCATGAGAGCAAGGGTGGAACCACAGGTAGAAGCCATAGATGTAGAACCATTAGATTCAAAGGTGTCGGAAACTAAAATCATGGTGTAGGGAAATTCTTCCTTGGAAGGAATAACAGGACGGAGAGCCTTTTCGGCAAGGGCTCCGTGACCGATTTCTCTACGACCGGCACTTCTCATAGGTCTGGCTTCACCCACAGAATATGGTGGGAAATTATAGTAATGAATATATGTTTTATCAAAATCTTCTTCAAGATTATCTATCTTTTGGCCTTCATCAAGTGAACCTAAGGTTAAAGTTGTCATAACTTGAGTTTGTCCCCTCTTGAAAAGACCATTTCCGTGAACTCTGGGAATTACCCCCACTTCACAAGAAAGAGGTCTAATTTCGTCGAGAGCTCGACCATCAGCTCGTTTGTGATCGTTGATAACAGCTGAACGAACACATTTTTTTACAACCTTTTCAATAATAGGACCAACTTCGTCGGCTCTTTCCTCATATTCAATAGATAACTTTTCAATTAACTCATCACGAAGATCAAATATGGCTGCTTCCTTGCCAGCATTGATGGGGTTGCGAATAGCATCTTCTATTTCTTGATGGGTTTTATCGTAAATTTCGTGGAAAAGCTCTTCGTCTACCGTAACAAGGGGAACTTCCGCTTTAGGCTTTCCGCAAAGAGCAACAAGTTCGTTTTGAAGAGCAACAACTTCGTCACAAACTTTGTGTGCTAAGGTGAGAGCTTCTTCAAGACGTTCTTCCTTGACTTCTTTAGCTTCAAGCTCAATTTCGAGAAGCTTAGACTCATAGCCAGCAATAACTAACTCAAAAGAAGCTTTTTCTTGAAGTTCGTTAGAAGGGTTAATGAGAAGTTCACCGTCAACTTCACAAATACGAACAGAACCTATGGGACCAAACCAAGGGATGTCAGATATGGCTATGGCTGCGGAGGCGGCTATCATAGAAATGATATCATAGGGAACCTCAGGGTCAATGGAAAGAGGCATAGCCACTATTTGAACGTCATTTCTCATTCCGTCGGGAAAAAGAGGACGCATAGGCCTGTCGATGAGACGACTGGTAAGAATGGCTCTGTCAGAGGGTTTTCCGTCTCTTTTATTAAAGCCACCGGAAATCTTACCACTGGCATATTTACGTTCTTCTACATCAACAGTGAGGGGAAAGAAATCCATACCTTCCTTAGGCTTTGGAGCCATACAAGCGGAAGCGAAAACAACGGTGTCGCCGGAACGAACTGTGACAGCACCGTTAGCTTGATGGGCAAGCTTACCGGCTTCTATGGTAAATTTGATTCCTTCAATGTCTTTTTCAACTGTATAAACAGGCATTAAGAATTATCTCCTTGTGTCTCTAATGCCTAACTTGGCAATTAACTCTCTATATTTGGTAATGTCTTTGTTGGCAATATAATTAAGTAGGTTTCTTCTGTGACCTACCATCATCAAAAGACCTCGTCTTGAATGGTGATCCTTTTTGTTCACCTTGAGGTGTTCAGTTAAATTGTTGATACGAGATGTAAGAATAGCAACTTGAACTTCAGGGCTACCTGTATCTCCTTCGTGTGTTTTGAACTCGTCAATTATTTTTTTCTTGTCCAATTTGTGATCTCCTAAAAAATATTAGCAAAAGACTCTTATGCCGTTCATTAGTGCGTCGACCACAAAACGAACGACTACAAGCAAAAGAGCACTTTTATACCATTATATTATACACTATTTTATTTAATATTGTCAAATTAAAAGACAAAATACATTTCTATGGTATTAATACTTTCAATGCTCTATTGATACAATCAATATGCAGTGGTGTATAGTCAAATTTATCACCATCCACTTGAGTTGCAGCAGGCGGATCGGCTTCTACTATAATATTTTTTCCTTTTTTATATATAATATTTTTATCTTCAATTTGTAAACCGGAAACGGTTTTTGCTACGGATAGTAAAAAACCAAAATTTTCTAAGACAGGCTTTTGGAAAATACAAACATCCAAAATTCCGTCTGTTATATCAGCGTTTGTGGCAAGATCAACTCCGGTTCCGTATTTTTTTGTATTGGCAATTACAACAACATAAGCCTTTGTTTCAATTACTTGATTATCAATTGTTATTTTTACTTTAGAAGGTTTGTAGGTTATTAATGAACCTATGCCTTCAATAACATAAGCGGCGGACCCTATAATTTCTTTAGCTTTAGGATTAACATCTTTAACAGCTTTAGCATCTATACCACAGGATACCATACTTAAAAACAATCTTTTATTAGCAATTCCTACATCTATTTTTTCAGATTTACCTTTAAGTAATAACTCTACAGCCTTAAGAGGGTCTAAAGGGATAGATAATTCTCTGGCAAGAACATTGGCTGTTCCGGTTGGAATAATTCCCATATTAATTTCACTGTTAATTAGTTTTTCCGCAAATACTTTTAAAGTTCCATCACCGCCTGCAACAAAAACAGTATCATAGTTATAAACCAAATCTAAATCTTTATTTGATTTTAACAAACTGTTAAAAGTATATATTTCCGGCAGTTTACCATACTTCTTATAAATTAAATCACTGATTTGATATATATATTCCGGTCTAAAGCCTCCGGAATGACTGTTAAAAAAAATAGCTGTTTTCATTAAAGTATTTACCAAAAAGCAATAATTTTTATAGAAAAAAGGGATATATTTGTGCATAAATAAATAAGCAATTCACAGAATAGCCGGTGTATTCATCCCATTTTAAAAAGAAATGGGTCTTCAAAATATAAAGTCACATTTATAAAGAGAATGTGTGTAAAATTACTATCACTTATATATAAAACCGAGAAATCCCTAATATTAATTATACCATAATTTATGTAAAAACACAAAATATAACACTCCGATTTGGCGATTCGTATGGTGCCGAGGGGGTGCAATTCGCTAAGGTGAACCCTAAGGCTTTTGAAAAAATGGTGGGCTTTACTTCTGCCGGCTCCCCGCTGGTTGACGTTTTAAAGAAGCACTCCGGGCTTAAAAAAGCCGATATTACTTCAACGCTCCGGCACGCATCTCTTATAGGTGAGAACCCTACCAGAACCGCCCAAAAAATGGTTAAGGCGGGGTATGACGACATGGGCCACGCCCTGCTGGTGGCTCGCAGGTCAACCATGCGGGTGGCTCAAGAGGTCGGTAACGAAAATTTTAAGAAGAACGGGGTTGAGTATGTTCAGTGGGTGTCTGGGGAGACTGCCTATACTTGTGCGGCCTGCTGGGCAATGTCCGGGCGGGTTTTTGAAGTCGGAAAGGCACCCCACGACCATCCGAACGGCCGCTGTGTGTTTAACCCCTATTTGCCGGAACTTGCGGAGCTGGATCCGGACCTGTATAAGCATGACCCCGAGGAGAATTTTGCCAAGCTCTCGGAAGAGGAGCAGCGGGAAATCCTGGGGCCCGCTAAGTTTGAGGCTTGGAAACGTGGAGAGCTCAGTTTGTCTGAAATGGTGACAACCACTACCAGTGACAAATATGGCACCAGCATCAAAATCAAACCTTTGGAAGACTTAGGACTTGACAAATCTGGGAAAAACGACTATAATAATAGTGGATTGTTTCGCAGAGGCGGTGCATCTGATACAGACAAACTTTCTGCTGAGACGCTTCAAACAGTGAAAGAAATTCTTAAAAAAAAGGGTATTTTAGTTGAATTAGAAGGCGAGCATATAGATTTTTTAAGACGAGGTGGGGTCTTGGGCAGCTGCGTGAATGAAGCCACCATTTCTCTCACTCCGGATGCGGATTTGTCGACGCTATGTGAAGAGGTAATTCATGCTCTTCAGTATAAATTTAAAGGTCAAGACGCATCGACAAAGGACGCTCCTTTTGAAATCGAGGCCGGCGAATTTCTTTTAAAATTAAGCGATATAATCCCATTTGGAGAAAACGAATTGGAGCATACCCGCTCAAGGTTAAATTCCTTTGGCGATTATATGTATGATTTCGACAACGAATTTTACGAAGAAGCAAAGGCTTTTATTTTAAATCTTTTAGGTGAAATGAATGAAAAAAATTGAAATGTTAGACGTCGGATACTTTAAAGGAAAGAATTTTATTGAATTTATTATTCCTACAGAACTTTTAAATTTTAAAACGGGTAGCGTTCTTTTTGATAAAGATGGCAAAGAATATAAAGTAAAAGCAATAACTCCGCAAATCACATCGCCACGCAGAGTTTCTGAGGTTTTTTTGGATGCTTCCGAAGTCCCAGAAGGGCCTTTGTATGTTAAAGACGACTAATCTTTTGCCCATTTGACTTTTGTCTTGGTTTGTGGTATAATATAATTGAGCATTTGATATGCATAGCATATCTACGGTTACGGGGTTGGCGCTCCGTAGCTGAGGCCGGAGCTTGTCTAATAGGCTAACGCACCCTCGCCTGTCCGGGTGTTAAGGTTGATATGGTTGTTATTCTTAAGCTCCGGCATTTGACTTCTGCCTTTGGTTTGTGGTATAATATAATTGGTTGATTTAGACGCTATATCTAAGAAAACGGGCAGCTGCGGGCTTTTGGGCTCGCAGTTGCCTTTTTATATGTCTTTTTTATTTAAGCCCCCATTTTACGCAAATTTGGGGGCCTTTTTATTGGATGCCCCGGGCTTTGTCCGCAGGGGACGCGCCCACGCCTATATGGTTTGGGCGCTATTTTAGGGCCGCACCTGTCGGATTGTATAATTGCCGGCGGGTCTCATGGGGGCGACTTCCGAGTTGCCCCTATATCTTTTTATTTTTGGCACACCGGGGCTTTTGGCTTCCGGTGTGTCTTTTTATATGCTTTTGTTTGTAAGTCCTCAGATTTCGCGAGTTTGGGGGCTCTTTATGGAGGTTTCTTATGTCTTTGCTTGAGCTTCTGAACGTGGAAGGTAACGACGCCGAGGATAGAGTTTTTTTTAAATTTTTTAAAGTTTATAAATAATAAAATAAATTATCTTTAAACGACATTTGTAAAATACTATTTTTATATCACTTGACAAATGATAAAAATTGTGGTATAATATATATGGTCAATATTGGGCGAGTGGCGAAATGGCAGACGCAAAGGACTTAAAATCCTTCGGTAGCAATACCATGAGGGTTCGACTCCCTCCTCGCCCACCAATTTAATGGGAGAATTAGAGTTTTTTCTTCGCTTACCATGGTCACAAGCAGAGCTTGTGGCTTTTTTTGTAAAATTGAGCAAGATACTATGAGAAACATAAAACTAACTACCATCACTCTTAAAAAAAGAGATTTTAAAGAGAAAGACAGAATACTTACAGTTCTTTCAAGGGAACTTGGCAAGTATGATTTTATAGCTAAAGGAATTCAAAAACCCGTGACAAAACTGTCGGGAATATCTGAGCCTATGTCCTACGGGACACTTATTGTATCACAACTAAAAAACCTCGGCACCATATCTTCTTGTAATATAATTGAAACTTTTACAGAAATCCATAACAACCTTAATACTTTATCTCACGCACTCTATTTATTAGAACTTGCGGATAAATGCACTGCCTACGAAAATCCCCAAGACGAGATTTTTGATATTCTTTTGGCTTCTTTATATATGTTTGAAGCCGGGACAGATCCGGAAATAGCCACCAGATACTTTGAGCATAAGATTATCAATGCTTTAGGATATAATATAAACACAGATAAATGTATAAGGTGTGGAGATGTCTTAAAGGATAAAATATATTATAACGTAGACTTTGGGGGATTTTTATGTGAGAATTGTAATAAAATCATAAGTAATAATTTAACATTCCCTTTCGCCCTCATATCCTATATGAATGCTTTTGACGATAACCCGGTTCAAAAGATTAAGAATTTCTCCTTCCCTGAAAACGTTAACAATGCATTGAGTTTGTTATACAAAAGACATTTGGCTTACAGAATAGAAAAAAACATTAATTCAATAGATTTTATATTAAAGCAAAAGAACTTAACGAGGATAAAAAATGATAAACAAAGATAGACTAATTAATTTCTTTGAAAAAATAGTTAAAATAGATTCACCTTCAAAAGAAGAGCGTGAAATAATGGCATTTTTAAGAGCACATTTGGAAAGCTTAGGCTTTAAATGTCACGAAGACCATGCTGCAGAAAAATCCGGAGGAAATGCCAATAATCTTTACGGTGTATTAAAAGGAAATCCGGATCATAAATCCATATGTTTCAATGCACACACTGACACAGTGAAATCTACAAAAAACATAAAAATCATTAATAACGGAGATACCATAAAGTCAGATGGAACAACAATTTTGGGAGCAGACGATAAAGCGGGAGTTGCCATTATTATTGAGGCAATACAATCAATAATTGAAAACAAAACTCCTCACGGAGACATTTATGTTCTTTTTACCGTTCAAGAAGAAATAGGCGTCAGTGGTGCTGAAATGATAGAAACTGACGCTTTCTCTCCCGACTATTGTTTTTCTTTTGACACAACAGTGCCTGTAATCACCTTAGTGGCCGGTGCCCCCACACACTTTATTATGAAATATAAAATCCATGGAAAATCTGCCCATGCAGCCTATGCAAAAAACAGTGTCAACTCCATTTTTGTTGCAGCTAATGCCATATCAAAACTTCAAACAGGTATCCTTGATGAAGACTCATGTTGTAATTTCGGTAAAATCATAGGCGGAGAAAGATTTAACATAGTTCCGGACTATTGTGAAGTATGGGTTGAATGTCGTTCACGAAATAATGATAAAGCAAACAAATTAGAGCAGAAAATTACCAAAACCTTTGAAGAAGAATGTGAAAGAGCCGGAGCCACCCTTGAAAAGGAAATTCGTTGCGGATATAGAGCCTTTAATATAGATAAGGATGACCCTCAATTCATCTTAGCTCGTAACACAGCCTTAGAAATGGGTATAGAACCTGAAATAGAGTATTCTCTTGGGGGATATGATGCCTCAATATTTAACGAAAAAGGCTTAAAGACCATGGTTTCCTCTACCGGATATGATAAAATGCACACTACCGATGAGGTATTATATATTGATCAGTTCGTCCAAGCTTGTGAATATGCATATAAGCTTATTGAAAATGTATAAATTGCTTTTTATAATCAAATATGTTATAATATAATTAAGAAACATATTTTTAGATTATAAATTTAAAGCGGAAAATGGGGATAACAATGAAAAAAGAACAAATCGTTGCTCAAATGTATACCATCCGTGATTATTTGACTAATTTAAAAGATTTTGATGAAGCTTGTCAAATATTATCCAACATTGGTTATACAGCTTGTCAACTTTCAGGGTGGAATGAACAACTAAATATAAAAGAAATTAAAAAAATTTTTGATAATAATAATATTAAATGCATTGCCACTCATCACGATTGTAATATGACGCTTAATGAGCCGGAAAAAGTTGTTGAGGAGCTTAATATATTGGATTGTGATTGGACCGCATATTCATATCCTGCCGGTATTTCCTTTAAAACAAGAAACCAAGTAAATAATTTTATTGAAAGATTAAACAAAGCAGGCAAATTTTTTTTCGAAAACAAAAAAGGATTATGTTATCACAATCATCACATAGAATTTGTTAAAGTAAATGAAGAGCTTGTTCTTGAATTAATATATAATAATACCAACCCTCAATATATCCAAGGAGAAATAGATACTTACTGGGTTCAAGTTGGCGGTCAAAGCGTTTCTGATTGGGTTGAAAGATTAAGCGGAAGACTTCCCTTAATACACCTCAAAGATTATGGTGTTAAATATAACGAGAGTAATAGTATTATTACATATATTACAGAAATTGGTAACGGAAATATAGATTGGAAAAAAGTTATCTCCTTAGCAGAAAAAGGTGGATGTCAGTGGTATATAGTAGAACAAGACAGCTGTCCCGGAAACCCTTTCGATTCACTAAAAATTTCCTATGATTATTTAGTTAATAATATTTGCGAGTAAAGAATTGAATAATATAATATTAAAAGAAACAAATCTAAAAAAACATATTGACGAGATAAATAAGTATCTCAATTTATTAAATATTGATAATGTTGAAATAACCCTTCAAATTGTGGATTTCCCAAAAGCAAAAAACGATGCTTATTCCATTAAATTCAAAAACCCCGTTGGAGAAATAAAGGGTAATAATACCTATGCTCTCTTATCCGGAATTTACAGATTTTTTGAAGAGTGTGGCGTCCGATTCTTAAGACCAAATCCCCATGGAGAGTTTATTCCGAAGATTGATAAAATACCTGATATGGACATATACTCCGAAGCAAGTTTTTATCACAGAGGAACTTGTATCGAAGGAGCTGTAGGTGAAAAACATGTCCTTAATATGATTGATTGGGAAGCTAAAGTGGGAATGAATTCTTATTTCACTCAATTTAGACAATCTCATACATTTTTTGACAGATATTACACTCATACCTTCAATCCCAACGAAACACCCTCTCAAATCTCTATGGAAGAAACAGATAATTTCATAAGGGAAATAATAAAAGAGCTTAAAGATCGTGGTATGATATATCAAGCTGTAGGTCACGGTTGGACCAGTGAACCCTTTGGTTATAAGACCATGGGATGGGAACAATTAGAAGAAATATCTGAAGACTACAGACAACACCTTGCTCTTATTGATGGGGAAAGAAAGCTTTGGCATAAAGTTCCTCTCAACACAAATCTATGTTACTCTAACCCGGAAACGAGAAAGATTATAGTAAATGATATACTAAAATACCTTTCTGAAAATCCAAATATAGACATTCTTCACTTGTGGCTTGCTGACAGTTATAACAATCATTGCACATGCCCCGAATGTTTAAAAATGATACCTTCAGACTTTTATGTTATAATGCTAAATGAATTGGATGAGGCTTTAACAAAGGCCGGTATTAATACAAAAATAGTTTTTCTCATTTATTATGAACTTCTTTGGGCACCGGAGCATAACAAACTCATAAATCAAGATAGGTTTATTCTCATGTTTGCTCCCATTACCAGAACCTGGCTCAATTCTTGGGATGAGGCGGGAGAACCAAAAGAACCCCGTGCATTTGTTCGCAACAATATAGCTGTTCCCCAAACGGACGAAGAGTTTTTGGGACTTTATTATAAATGGAGAGAGATTTTCAAAGGTGACAGTTTCAATTTTGATTATTATCTCATGTGGTTCTATGTAAAAGACCCCGGCTTTATCCACTTATCAAGATTAATTAACAGAGATATTAAGTGTTATGATAAACTTTTGCTTAACGGTCTTATTTCATGCCAAATTCAGAGGGTGTTTATGCCTATATCTCTACCTATGTATACAATGGCAAAAACTCTGTGGCAAAAAGATTTATCCTATGAAGAGATTGAAGAGGACTACTTTAAGAGTGCTTTTGGTGAAAGAGGAGACATTGCAAAAGAATATTGTCATAAAGTATCCGAATTGTTTAATCCAAAATATTTGGTTCCTAAGGTAGATACAAGCAAAGAAGCTTTGAATAGTTTGCTTAATGCTCTTTTATATATTGAATCTAAAGAAGAAATTATGGATGAGATATTTAAAGAAACAGAAGAACCCACCCAGAAATTTTCTTGGGAACTTCTTATAGCATATAAAAAACTAACAAAAGCTTTCTTAAATCTGGTTATTTCATTTATAAAGAACAACCCGGATAAAATCAAAGAGAGTTATAAGGTTCTCCACGAGATAAGCAATGAATTGGACTCTCGTTATAACATATGGTTTGACGGTTGGGGATTTATAAATGTTATGATAGGTCTGTTTTGGGACTATATAAATAATTTTACAGGAGAATTAAGATGAAAATACTACTCATCCTCTTGGTTGCATTTTTTGCAATCTCCGTCTATGCTGAAACAAAAAGTGTTGAAGTGACTGTTTACAACTCAGGTTTCGGTTTGGTAAAAGAAGTTCGTGACATGGCCTTCACAAAAGGTATGAAGAACTATGGATTTGAAGACGTGGCTGCTTTGATTGAGCCTCAATCAGTTCTTTTCAAATCATTAACAGACCCTAAGAGTATTGAAGTTTATGAACAAAACTACGAATATGATTTGATGAATGCTAAAAACATCCTCTCAAAATCAGTTGGTAAAAAAGTTACATGTAAAGATGGTGTTGTGGGAACTCTTATTTCAGCCCCGGGAATAGGAAACGCATCCAATGCAGGATTGATTGTTCGAACAGACGACGGAAAGATTATGCTTTACCCCAGCATTGAATATATAACTGAGTTGCCGGAGGGCTTGATAGCTAAACCTACCCTTAATATGATGGTTTATTCTGAAGGAGATAAAACTCATGATATAGAATTATCATATTTAACACAAGGATTTAATTGGAATGCTACTTATGTTGTTCTATTAGGTGCCGATGACACAACATGTGACCTTAACGGTTGGGTGACAGTTAACAACACCTGTGGAACCACTTATAAGAACGCAAACTTAACCTTGGTTGCCGGTGATGTAAACAGAGTTGAAAGAGGTGGAAGAAATAAAGCTTTAGGTATGGCAGCAGCTCCCGGTTTGGTTTACGACGAAGCTGTTCAAAAGGTTCCTAACGGATTTGAAGAAGAAGGTTTCTTTGAGTATCACCTTTACAAACTCCCAAGAAACACGGATATTAATTCCAATGAAACAAAACAAATATCTCTATTACAAGGCAGTGATGTAAAGATTACAAAGAAAATGACCTTTACCCCTCATTTAAGAAGTCAATATTTCTGTTTGGGATTTGATAACAACCCTTATGCTTCCGCCACAAGCCAAAACACAAAAATCCCTGTTCTTTTGGAAATAGAGAATAAAGAAGATAATAATCTTGGTATGCCTATGCCAAAAGGAACTATTAAAATTTATAAAAAAGATAAAGCCGGTCAAGAACAATTTGTGGGAGAAGATGCCATAGACCACACTCCTAAGGATGAGAAGATAAAGCTAAAAGCCGGTAACGCCTTTGATATAGTTGGTGAATACAAACTAACCAATTATAAGAGAATAAACAATAATACAATAGAAGAAACTTATGAAGTGACCATCAAGAACCATAAGACAGAAGACGCCACTGTTTATTTCTACGAAAACACTTGGGGTGATTGGACTGTGACGAAGAAAGACAACGACTTTAACAAAATAGACGCTTACACTCTCGAATTCCCCATAAATGTTAAAGCTGATGGCTCAAAGACAATTACTTATACCATAAGAACAAAATATTAAAGAAAAAAGCAGAAAGCAGAACGCAGAAAGCAGAACAAAATGCACAATGCAAAAGGCATTGTGCATTTTTAAAAAAAGGAGTAATTTTATGAATCAAAAATGGTGGCAAGATGCCGGTCTGGGTATGATGGTACATTTTGGCGCCTATTCAGTTTTAGCCGGTGAATATAAAGGTTTTAAAGTTGACTATATAGGGGAATGGATTCAAGCCAAATGTAAAATACCAAACAAAGAATATACAGAAATAGCAAAATCCTTTAATCCCATAAATTTTGATGCAAACCTGTGGATGAAAACAGCAAGTGAAGCCGGTGTTCGATATATAGTCTTTACCACAAAACATCATGAAGGTTTTTGTAATTTTAAAACAGATTACTCGGATTATAATTTGTGGAATTATCAAAAAAGAGACCTTGTTGCAGAGCTTGCAGAAGTTTGTCAAAAATATGGTGTCAAACTTGGTTTATATTATTCTCACGATTTAGACTGGCATGAAAGAGACGCCGGAGGATGGGAGAAAAAAGATCTAAACTATGGTATGAGTTGGGGAAATACTTGGGACTTTCCCGATGACGAAGGAAAGGACTTTGACAGATATTTTCACAACAAATCTATTCCACAAATCAAAGAACTTTTGACAAATTATGGAGAAGTCGCCATTATGTGGTTCGATTGCCCTATGGATATGACTCCGGAGAGAGCCAAGCTTGTTTATGATACAGTAAAATCTATTCAACCTAACTGTCTTGTAAATTCCAGAAATGCTATGGATTGCAGAACCTATTGCGATTTCTTTGGTTTAGGGGATAATGCTGTGGCAGGTTCCGCATCAAATGATACTAAAGAAAGTGTTATCACTTTAAACGATACATGGGGATACAAGTATTTTGATAACAATTGGAAAACCACCGATACTGTAATAGATATTTTATCACAATGTGCATCTGTAAACACAAACCTAAGTATAAATGTAGGACCTAAGCCTGACGGTTCTTGGCCGGAAGAAACTACCAAAATATTCCACGAATTGGCTGATTGGATGAAGATAAATAGCGAATCAATTCACGGAAACACTGCTGTAGACGCTCCCATGAACTGTGAGGATTATGTTCTCACCCAAAAAGATAATAAACTTTACATTCACTTTTTAAGAAACATAAGAACAATAGAATTATTGCATATTAAGTCCAAAATCGCTTCATACAGAGTTTTAGGTGATTTATACGATATAAATTTCATCCAAAAAGAAGACCCCTCTTGTGGCTTAATTATAACGAAAATAGAATGTGAAAAGGATAACAAGCACACAGTTATTGAATTATGTTTTGATGAAAAACCTTTATTTGCTTCTGATATTATTGAACAAAACCAAAAAGTCACTCTAAAAGCAACCGATGGAAAGATTGAAATCATAGGTAAGTCTAATGCAGAAGTTCAGAGAGTCATCGGGCCTGCCGGAGAAGTATATGACACTCAAATAGGTTTTAACGAACAAGGCGTGTTAACAAATTGGTATGATATAAATAATTTTATTAAATGGGATTTTATTTTAAGAGAGGCAGGAGAATATAAAATCACTCTTATTACAAGTGCGGTTTATCACATGAACAAATGGCAAGGCGGACATAAAGTTTATATAGAATGTGATGACACAAGAACCCCTATATATGAAGTAGTTAATGATGGTTTAATAAAAGAAGCCGGAGATATTTATAAACAGGCAAAAACCTATTTGGGAACCATTAAATTAAATAAAGTGGGAAAGAACACAATTGCTATTAAAGCTAAAGATATAATCAAAGATAACACACCGGGATTATCTGTAGTCCAATTGATTTTAAATAAAATTGATAATTAAAAACCATTATACCAAATATTATTAAGTTTTTACAGAAAATTACAAACTATTACAATAAGATTATCAAGTAATTTGGAATTTCATGCTCAATACAATAAAAAAAAACATATAATGGCTCTTAATGCCACTATAATTGTAAATTAATTATATGATTGTGATTTAAATTAAAATGGTGATTAATATGTTTAAATATATTATATTAATATTATCTGTTTTAATAATGGCTATAGGCTGTCAAAGCAAAGAAGATTTTGCCATTCCTATAGACGCAAAAGAAACAGGTGTTTCTGTTCCCTTAAAAGCTATTTTCCCCAATTCCGGTCCTTGGGGATTGGTAATTCATTGTCCATATGCTGATATAAGTGAAATTCATACTCAGTGGGTTAGAATTGGTGGCAGATGGGATACCATAGAAAGAATAGAAGGCAAGTATGACTTTAAGGAAACGGATAAATTAATTGATTTTTATAAAGAAAAATATAATATTATTTTTATCCTCAATTTAGAGGAAATGCCTAAGTGTTATAAAGACAGAAAGGATAACAAAGAGTTTATAATAAAGAAAATAGGTAATTTTGCCACAGCTTGCGCAAAGCGTTACAAAGGGAAGAAAATACTTTGGGAAATATCCAATGAACCGGAAGTTTTTCCTATGGACGGATATATGAAAAATCCACCCACCTATACTCAAATAGCAAGACTTTGTGCCAAAAATATAAAAAAATATGATCCTAAAAGCAAAATTGCCGTCTGTTCTGTAGCTTGGGCAGATAGGAGTTTTATTGAGGCTTGTTTGCAAAATCACATTTTGGCAGACGGAACCATTGATACCATATCATTCCATGGCTACCACAGAAAGAATTATTTGCCTGAGTCTGCCCTTGTAGAAGATATTAAATGGATGCGAGAACAATGTAAAAAATTCAGCCCCGATAAATATGTTTCTATTATAGATACGGAACGAGGCTTTGGTATATTAGACGGTGACCCTTTTCAACCGAGACACAAGGGAGCTTGGAGAAACTATGTAACTACAAGGACCACCCAGGCTGCTTATTTAGCAAGACATTACTTTGAAGAGATTTATAACCAAATTGAAATTATAGTTTGGTATAAAGATTGTATCGGCGAAACAGCCTATTCTCTTTATCCCGGATATGCAGATATGGGTTTAAGTCCTATGGGACTTGTGTACAAGAATATGGCTTCTCTATTTTCGGAAAATTCTACAAAACTGGTTAATGATAGATATAGATATAATTTAAAGGGAGATAACAGTGAAAAACTCTTCCATAGATCTTTATTAAGTAAGAAATCAAATAACAAGAAAGGTGACAGATTGTTTATTACATGTTGGAACCCGGTAGAAGCTTTTGAAGGCAAGATCTTAGATTATAGAAAACTGGATGGGGATTATTATAAAGAAACATGGCGAGACATTAGGGATACTGATGTAATTGATATAACCACTGACATTACAATTGATGATATTTCGCAAGTAAAAAATGTTTATATCTATGACCTGTTGTCAAAAAATACAGAAGAGGGCTATAAAAAAACAGACTATGAGATAAAAGACAACAAACTTATTGTAAAAGATGTGAAATCTAACGCCATGCCGGCATTGGTCATTATTGACCTTTAAACCTTCAATTTCGCCTCCTAAACACATTGTTTTGGAGGCTTATTTAAACCAATTATTTAAAATTCACAAATTAATTAATAAATCTTCCTAATTCACTTGACTTTTCCAAAATAATTTGATATAATTATTATAGAACAAAAGGAGAAAATTATGAAATATATACTAATAATAATCACATTATTATTATGCTTTGCTTCATATTGCCAAGCTAAGCAAAATATATGGGACATGAAGGTTTTGGATAAAACCCCTACTGTTTACGATTATGATGTTCCTCTTTATGGTCCGGACTCTTGGGGATATACAGGTATACTCAAATCAGAAGCGGACAGAGAAAAGGACAAGGAAAACAACTACATTAAATCTATTTTATACAGAGGCCCCGATTATAAAGGCAGAGAAACCAGAGTTTTCGCATATATTGGTGTCCCTGATGTACCTAAGGGCAAAAAAGTCCCGGGTATAGTTTTGGTTCACGGTGGAGGTGGTGGTGCCTTTGAGGCTTGGGTTCGTCTGTGGAACGCACGAGGCTATGCGGCTATAGCTATGGACACAGTAGGTTCCGAGTCCATAAACCAATATGGTGGAAAGAAAATGGAATTAGGCGTTCCCACATATTGGGGAGACTTTGCCAATATAAATGAGCCTATTACAGATCAATGGGGTTATCACGCAGTTGCAAACGTTATTTTAGCCAACTCTCTCCTCCGAAGCTACCCACAAGTAGACAAAGACAATATAGGAATCACAGGCATCAGCTGGGGGGGATACTTAACCTGTATAGCTTCAAGTGTTGATAACCGATTTAAATATGCCATTCCTATCTACGGATGTGGTTTTTTGGACGTCTGCTCCAACCCCGCAACAATAGGTTCATTATACACACAAAGCCAAGATGATATTAACAAATGGCTCAGCTTGTGGGACCCAAGTGTATATCTCAAAGAAAGAGTGGTGCCTATCCACTGGATAGTTTCCAACGCAGACGCAGCTTATGCTATTTTGGGTGTAAAATTGTCCTATGAATGTGTGCCTATTAAAAATAAATCTGTAACCATAAGGGACCTACTTGTTCACGACCACGGAAACAACGGAGAGAGTCAACCGGAAACTTTTGCTTGGGCTGATTATTATACAAAAAAATAGACAAGATGCCCAAAATAATATACCAGAGTTTTAAAAATGACACTTTAACTTTCAAAGTTAGCAAGAATACCAAGAAGGCAGTTTTATATACAAGCCGATATGAAAGCCCAAAGGGATACAACGACCACAATAAGGATCGTGACCAATTCCAATTTATTGAAATTCCTCTCAAAAACCTATCAGCTACGGTAAAAATCCCCGATGATGTGAGAGTCTTCTATGTCAACGCCGTGACGGATGAGGGCTTGGAAATCTCATCAAATATATTTACAAAGTAATCAATAGTCGCTTCGGCGACTTTTTTTTCCATAAAAAATTGAAAAAAAGCCTATTTTGTGGTATAATAAATATGGTTTATTTTTTATAACAAGGTATAAAAATGGAAAACATATTAGAAAACTTTGCTTGTAATGTATTTAACGATTCAGTAATGAAACAAAGGCTTTCAAAAAACGCCTATGATGCCATACAAAATGCAAAAATCAAAGGAGAGCCATTGTCTGCTGAAAGAGCTGACGAAATTGCCGAAGTCATCAAAAACTGGGCTATAGAAAAAGGTGCAACTCACTACTGTCACTGGTTTCAACCCATGACTGAAGTGACAGCTGAAAAGCATGACGCTTTCCTTTCAAAAACAAAAGATAATAAAATAATAATTGAGTTTTCCGGCAAAGAGCTTATCAAAGGAGAGCCTGACGCTTCCAGCCTACCTTCAGGTGGTTTGAGAGCTACTTTTGAGGCAAGAGGTTATACTGCTTGGGACGTGTCCTCCCCTATTTTTCTTAAAACAAACGGGACTGTAACCAGCCTCTATATTCCTTGTGCTTTCTTCTCTCAAAATGGAGATGTTTTGGACAAAAAAACTCCCCTATTAAGATCTATGGACGCTTTAAATAAAGAGGCTTTGAAACTTCTTCGTGCAATAGGAGACACCCAAACAGAACGAGTTTTCGCTAACTTAGGTGCAGAACAAGAATATTTCCTTATTCCCAGAGACCTTGCCAATAAACGACTTGACCTAAAACTTTGCGGACGAACTCTTTTCGGAGAGTTAGCAGCTAAAGGTCAAGAGATGAACGATCACTATTTCGGAACCATTAACAAGAGAGTTGCCACATTTATGCAATCCGTAAATATGGAACTTTGGAAATTAGGAGTATCAGCCAAAACCTTCCATAACGAAGTTGCTCCCGCCCAATTTGAACTGGCTCCCTTATATGATACAGTTAACATTGCTACAGATCAAAACCAACTAATAATGGAAGTTCTTCGCAGAACTGCCAGAGATCAAGATTTTAAATGTTTACTCCACGAAAAGCCTTTTGAAGGCATAAACGGGTCCGGTAAACATAATAACTATTCACTATGTACAGACAAAGGCGAAAATCTTTTAAGTCCGGGAAAAGACCCAAAAAACAATCTAAAATTCTTACTCTTTATTTGTGCATTTATAAAAGGTGTGGACACATATCAAGGTCTTTTACGTTCCTCTGCCGCCACAGCCGGCAACGACCACAGATTAGGAGGGCATGAAGCACCTCCCGGTATCATTTCTATATTTCTTGGTGAAGATATTTATAACGCCTTATATTATCACACAGAAAAAGAGATAAACCTTTCACAGAAGAGTAAACAGATTAATCTTACCTCTTCCGTTCATAATGTAAACAAAGATATTTCAGATAGAAACAGAACCAGTCCCTTGGCTTTTACAGGTAATAAATTTGAGTTTAGAATGGTTGGAAGCCAACAATCCACATCTGCTCCCAACTTTATTTTAAATACAATTTTGGCAGAAATGTTTTCACAATTTGCGGAAAAGTTAGAAAAATCCAAAGATGTTAATAAAACTATTATTGAAATAATCAATACAACTCTTAAGGAAAACGGAAGAATTCTCTTTAACGGTGATAACTATTCAAAAGAATGGAAAGCTGAAGCTAAAAAACGAGGCCTTTTGAATTTAAAAACCACTCCCGACGCTCTAAAGTACTTAGCAGATAACAAAAGCGGAGAACTGTTTGAAAAACATGGAGTTTTATCTCCAAGGGAACAACACGCCAGATATGAAATCTATATGAACAGATACGCCAACGCTGTTATCATGGAAGGTATCGTGTTTGAGAAAATGCTTTCAAGAGAAATTATTCCCGCAGCTTTTGACTATTCTTCAAAACTTAGTATGAATATAAACCAAATTACTAAGGCAGGTTGCAATGTACCAAAGTCTTCGGTTTGCAAAGTAAACAAAATAACATCCAACATAGATGATTTGGAACTTATGTGTAAGGAACTGGCAAACACCATTGTTTCCGCAAAGAAAAATGGTGACCCGGAAAAAAGAGCTATTTATGTAAAGAATAATCTCATACCCCTTTTGGATAAAACAAGAGGCTACTGCGACAATTTAGAAACCTTGTTAGGCAAAGAAGCTTGGCCTATCCCCAGCTACACAGAATTACTGTTCAGCTTATAATTAATAATAATCCCAAATACCATAAGGATTTGGGATTATATTTTTTTTATATTTTAACCATATTTGCCCAATTAGGGCCAACTTTCACTTCGGCTATTAGGGGAACCTTTAAAATAAAAGCTTTTTCCATTTCTTCTTTTATAAGTTTTGATGCCAAATCTGTCAGGCTCTCAGGGCATTCACAAACTATTTCATCGTGAACTTGAAGCAATATTTTTATATTTAAACCTTCTTTCTTTATCCTATTATATATATTAATCATTGCAATTTTCATTATATCCGCAGCACTGCCTTGAAAAGGCATATTTACAGCGGCTCTTTCCTGATTAGCCCTTGCGAAGTGGTTTCCGGCATTCAAATCAGGGCAATAAAGTCTCCTATTACAAATTGTGGCAACATACCCCTTTTTTTTGGCCTCATCCAAAATCTTATTCTTAGTTTCTCTTATTCCCGGAAATCTGCTAAAATAATTTTCAATAAAAGCGTTTGCTTCCTTAACAGATATATTTAACTGTTTTGATAAATTATAAGCACCCATACCATATAATATGGCAAAGTTCATAGTCTTGGCTTGACTTCTCATATCCTTGGTGATCTTTTCTTCTTCAAGATCAAAAATATTCATAGCTGTAGCTGTATGAAAGTCCACTCCATTGACAAATGCATTTATAAGTTCTTTATCACCTGTTATATGAGCAAAAATCCTAAATTCTATTTGGGAATAATCACAAGATATAAGAGAATGCTCTCTTGTGGCAATAAAAGCCTCCCTAACCTTCATGCCTACACCACCCTTATTTGGGATGTTTTGAAGATTAGGCTTCTCAGAGGACAATCTCCCTGTAACTGTTCCTGTTTGCAAATAAGTTGTGTGGACTCTCCCTGTATTTGGGTTAATTTGTTTTATCAAAGCGTCAGAATAGGTGCTTTTAACCTTAGATAATTCTCTATACTCTAAAATCTTTCTAACTATATCATAATCAACCAAAAGGTCCAAAATTTCAGCACCGGTGGAAACTTTACCTTTTCCCGGATAAGGAATTTTCAAATCTTCAAAGAGAACACTTGAAAGCTGTTTTGGACTTAAAATATTAAACTCTTTTCCCGCCAATTTATAAATTTCACTTTCAAGCCTTTCAAGTTCCTTTGTTATATATTCGGACAATTCCTCAAGTTTCTTAACATTGACTTCAATTCCGGTTCTTTCCATCTCAGCTAAAACAAAAGAGAGAGGTTGATCCACATTTAAAAGTAAATTTAAATTTAAATCACGCTCTAAATTATCATACAGTTTCTTATAACAAACATAATTTGAATAAGCATTTGCCAAGAGTTCATTGTTAAACAAACTATAGGACAATTTTTCAATATTTTCCCCTACTCTGGCAGAATCTTTAATATAAGAAGCCAAATAAGTATCAAAATATAAATTCTCTAAATTTATACCGAAATTTAATAAAATCTTAATGAGATCTTTTGATTTAAAAACTATTTTCTTTATATTTCTATTTTCTAAAATAGGTTTTAACCTATCAATGCTTACACTGAATTCTTCATCAAAAATAATTATATCCAAAAGATTTTCTTCTTTTTTCATATTAAAATCAAAAAGACCTAAATTTTCGCTATATAGAGAACCAAAATTAAAACTATCATCTTTTATCTCAAAGAAAACACTAACTTCATCCTCTTGCTCAAATTTGAGTATTATTTCATCAAAATCTTTATCATTATCTATGGTTACAGAGTCTATATCGGGAATAGTTTCTTTCTCCGGAATAAGAGTGGTATTCACCTTTGACATATCTATAAAATTTCTTAAATTATAAAACTGATAAAGGTTTGAAATTTCAAACAAATCATTATGATTAAAACCACTAAATTTCCAATTATCAAAGGTCATTTCAAGAGGAATATTTGTATCTATTTTTGCTAAAGTCCTTGATAAATAAGCTTGATCTTTAAACTCAGATAGGTTCTTCTTAATTTTACCTTCTTTCATAGAATCGATATTATCATATATCCCATCTATAGAGCTATAATCTTGAAGAAGTTTTGCGGCTGTTTTATCTCCTATTCCGGGAACTCCCGGAATGTTATCGGAAGCATCACCCTTAAGGCCTTTAAAATCCACAAATTGTTCTACCGTCACACCATATCTGTCAAGAACAGCTTGAGCGTCATATATTTTAACGTCACTAACTCCTTTAACAGTTTGATAAACCTTTATATTGTTATCTATAAGTTGAAGGCTATCCAGATCTCCGGTCCATATCTGAACATTCATTTCCTTTGAGTGTTTTGCAATAGTTCCTATTATATCATCAGCCTCATATCCATCTATTTCTATAACAGTCACTCCAAAAGCTCTGACCAAATCCCTTGCCGGGGCCATTTGCATTACAAGTTGTTCTTCTGTGGGCTTCCTTTGAGCCTTATAATCTTCAAACATAATATGTCGAAAAGTAGGTGCCTGAGTATCAAAAGCACAAACTACATAGGTAGGTTTTTTTGCCAATATACGAAGAAGCATATTTGATAAACCATATAAAGCATTGGTTGGAAAACCTAAACTGTTACTCAAAGCACTTGTAGAAAAATAAGCTCTAAATAATAAAGAATTACCGTCTATTAAAAATATATTATCCATATTAAATCCTAAAAATTAAAGGGAGAGTTCATCTCCCTTTTTCTATCTTAATGATACTATCTCAAAGATAATTGGTTATCTGTGGTGAAATATTTTAATTGGTTTATTAAGTATATATTTAGCAGGTTTTTCAAATCCTGCTCCATAATTTGACTCCAAAAATCACCTTTTCCCATATCCTTTGTGACCGGCTTTTTCATATTAACTTCTTTAGCCAAATCATCAAGACAAGTTTCATAGGAACCTACCTTATCGGCAAGTTTATTATTAACTGCCTGAGGACCTGTATATATCATTCCTTCCGCAAGTTGCTTTACTTGTTCCCTTGGCATTCCTCTTCCCTCAGCAACTGTATCAATAAATACATTATATGTGCTGTCAAGCATTGCTTGAAGAAGTCGTCTTTCTTCATCAGTCATTGGTCTGCTGCCGGAGCCAATATCCTTATACTTTCCACTTTTAATAACTTTAGAAGAAACCCCTATTTTATCCATAAGTTTACTGTAGTCCACACCTTGCATAATAACACCGATAGAACCCGTTAATGTAGTCTTGTAAACATAGATCTTGTTGGTTTGTGAAGAAACCCAATAAGCGGCACTGGCACCAAGGTCACCTATAGATGTCCAAACAGGTTTTTTTGCCTTTGCATATCCTATAGCTTCACCTATCTCTTCAGCTGCTACAGGCGTTCCTCCGGGAGAGTTTATCTTTAGCAGAATAGCCTTTGCTTTCTTATCGTCAGCAGCCTTTTTTATAAGCTTGCTTACACTTCCGGAATAAGAAATACCCGTTCCGCCAAAAAAACCTAAATCTGACTCCCCTGTTAACATTTCACCTTCAATATGAACTACAGCAATATAATCAGAACTTGAAGGAACAGGAGATGAGGGACTTCCCGTAGATTTAAAAGCCGCCCCTATACATAAACACATTATACAAAACAGAATAAAAGGAATAATCACACATCCTGCAAATCCTCCGGCAATACATCCAAAAGGACCGTTAAGCCAACATACCTTATTCTCGGATTTCAACTCAGGATGATGGTGATGATGTCCACATCCGCAAGGAGCTTCTCCGTGAGTTTTAGGAATTTCATTTTTAGGTGGCATTTGAGTGGCATCTGTCCCCTTATCAGGCTGAGTGTATGTCGGTTCACTTAAATTAATTTCAATGTCTTCAAAGTTGTCGTTTTCCATAAACACTTCCTTTATATATTACTAATAAACAAGATATATCAAAAATAGAAAATAAAGAAATATAAAATATAAAATAAAAAATATATCTATCAACTTTAGGGAAATCTTAAGTTAGAGAGTAATATTTTCGATTTTACATTTTTTTAAGCAAGCAACTATTTTCTAAATTACTTTTTTATTTCAAATCTTTAAACATATTTTCATAATCGTAAGATTCAATATAAGCAAAAAAATCATCTAATTTTTGTTTATAATTGTCTTTTGTCAATAGGTTGACATCTGTTCCCAAACAATTGGCAATATACTTATTCATTTTAGAATTATAATGCTGTGTGTCTCTGTAATTATCAAGATTACTCATATAATCTAAGCTATATTGGTCAGATAACAAATATACCTTACAATTGTCATATTTTAAAAGCTGTGAAAAAGAATAGTATATAAATTCTTTTAATCCTTCATAAGTGTCATACTTTATTTGCCTTCCCCAATATGCAATACTGTAGGGAGATAAAAACAAATAAAAGGTCACAGAAGGATAATTTTCTATATATTCACAGAAATCTCCCAAATTTTTTACATAATAACTTTTGTTTACCTGTGTAGGTTTTTCTGCTTTAAAATAACGGTCGTATACTCTCTTTTTTCCAAAACGAGCATCTTTATCTGTATCCCAAACAAAAATACTGTCAAAATCTGTCCATTGTTTATGTCTGTTATTGGATAATGTATGCTGAGTATATTTAATATCTATTTCCTTATTTAACAGATAATTAATATCATTAAAATAATTCTTATCATATAAATATTTGGGAAAAGATTCATACCTATATTCGTTAGGTTTAGCTATAAAAGCCATATCAAAATTTATAATAACATTCTTTGTATTAGGCTTTTTCAAACATATATTTAACAGGTCATAAATATTCTTAGGTCTCATGCCGGGGATAGTTGCTTTTGCCGTTATTCCTTCAAATTCTTTTTCAAACCAAGAAGACCTAAAGTTTTGACTCATAGATGATCCTATAATTAAGTTATCATAATCAAAGTTTTTGGCTACTCCCCCGGCAAAATAATAACCATCATTAAATATTATAGGTCTGAGTCCAAACCAAGGCTTATGATATTGAAGTAAAGGATCCACACAAAAAGTATATATCCCGGACAAAACCAAAAAAGATATAACTATAAGCAAAAAATATTTTATAAATCTCCTTGTTTCCATTTCTAAATTATCTTATGCCAAATTTTGGTGTTTGATAAGAATGAAGGTTATGAACGGATCCTTCAACTATTGCAGCATTTGTTCTATGTTCATATCTAAGTTTTCCGGAAAAAATAGCTTCTTGCAAGAGATCAATATTTCTGTAACCCATATCTTGAAAAGATTGAGCTAAACCTTTCATCAAATAAGGCATATAATCCACTAACGAGCCACGATCTACAACAGTTCCTGAAACACCTTGAGGAACTGTTATTTTCTCACTATCTTCGTCCATGTATCTCTTTCCACCACCGGCTTTCATAGCTTCAACAGAAGCCATACCCCTATATCTTTTAACCCTTACACCATTTTCATAGAAATATTCACCGGGAGTTTCACTTGTTCCGGCTACAAGAAAACCTACCATACAACAGGAAGCACCGGCAGAGAGAGCTTTTGCAAGGTGACCTACACCACTGATTCCTCCATCAGCAATAACAGGAACGCCATACTCTCTTGCTTTTAAGGCACAATTATAAACAGCACTTGCTTGAGGCCTACCCACGGCCATCATATTTTGAGTTATGCAAATAGATCCCGGTCCCATACCAACTCTTAATGAATCGGCACCGGCTTCTATTAAAGCCTGAGACTGTTCCTTGGTAACTACATTACCGGCAATAACTTCTATTCCCGGGAAGTTCTCTTTTATGAACTTTATCATATTTATTTGGAATGAGGAATAACCTTGAGCAGAGTCAATGAGTATTATATCCACACCGGCCTCAACAAGAGCGGCAACTCTTTCTTTATCTTCATCTTTAGTGGAAACAGCAGCACCACAGAGAAGATGCTTTGAACCGGATTTTGAAGCATAAGGATACTCTTTATTCTTTAATAAGTCAGTTCTTGAAAGAAGATATACCAATTCTCCTTTATCGTTTACAACAGGCAACTTTCCTACCTTTGAACTCTTAAGAATCTTATTTGCCTCTTTTAACGTAATGCCTTCCTTAGCTGTAATAAGGTTAGTTGTCATTATTTCATGCAAAGGACGCTCTAAATTTTTCTCAAAGTCAATATCTCTGTTGGTTACCAATCCTAAAAGTTTGGAACCGTTTTTACCTGTTTCAGTAATTGGAACACCTGAGAATCCTTTCTTGTCTCTTATTTCAAATACATCTCTTACTATATTATCCGGTCTTAAACAAGTAGGTCTCTTTATAAAACCGTTCTCAAAGGTTTTAACCTTTTCAACATGACTTACCTGTTCTTCAATAGTGTTATTATAATGAATTATTCCCAAACCACCCAAAAGGGCCATATATACAGCCATTTTCCATTCGGTGACTGTATCCATAGGTGATGATACGAGAGGTCTTTTTATGGTTATATTACGAGTAATCTTGGTGTCAAGTTCAACATCTGTGTTAGCAAAATCTATATAACCGGGCAACACAATAAAATCATCATAGGTAATCCCTACACCGGGTGCAAACAACTCACTTGCTGATAAACCATCTAAATCATACATAACTTTTTCTCCTTTAATTGTATTATACCTCTCGGTTATTTTTAACTAAGCTTTCATTAGATAAAATTTTTCATTCATATTTTCATCAATAGAGGGAATAATGTCACGTTTCGGAATATCAAAATCACCTAATGTCATATCCAAGAATTCACATTGATCATCAATATAATGACACAAAACAGGGTCTGCAATTTCGCCACATTCACACCTTGCATCACTTTCTTTAAGGCGTCCCAGTTGCTTAAATACAGGTCTGCTCTTTCCACATTTACACTGAAATTTGGTGACAAAGTCTCTTGGGAAATTAATGGCGGCACTTTCACCTAAATCAGATTTGGCTCTTTCTAATACTTCTCTTAGTGTGGTAGATTGGTCAAAATCTGTTTCTGTAATGTCTTCATAGGTTTCATGGCTATTGCAATCTTCCTTCTTCTGAAATACTGTGACGAATGAATCGTGAGTTAATCCGTTAAAGAAATATCCTTTTCCGGCAAGGGTAGGCAAATCTTCTCTGTTATGAAGAAGTTTTACAGCTTCTTGGCATTCAATACCGGCAATCACAGAGCTTGTAGTTGGAGTGGTTGGGATTTTACCTTCAAGCATTTGATCTCTTGTCAGAAGAGAACATGACTTTCTTCTTGCCATCTGTTCAAAATCCTTTTCATTCATAGTGCATTCGTAACAAGCTGTGTAAGGAGGAACAAAAACTTTAACCATTCCGTTTAAAACCTCTATGGCCCCATCTATCATGGGCTTGCTTACTCTGTAACAGCATCTGCTAATCCACAATCGGGCCTCTCTGTTATCAAGTCCGCAAATAACCAAATCGTGATCCCAAAAGGCTCCTATTCCCAAATCATAAATAACATTTCCGATAAAAGGAGTTGCCTTTATAAGTGGGTTAATATCCATAGCTCGCTCTGCAGCAACTTCAGCTTTCTTTCTGCCTTCATCTTTTTCTCTGTAAAGAACAGAACGAGAGAGATTGGTGTTTTCAATAGAATCCATATCAGCTACGGTTATATGGCCTATTCCCAAAAGTGCAAGGTTTTTGATAATCTCATTTCCTAAAGCTCCGGCACCTACAACAAGAATCTTGCTTGCCTTTAGCAAATCTTGATCCCACCAAGGAATTAGTCTAAATCGAGAATAGCGATCCTCAGGTGCTGTTAAATCAAGATTGTTTGTATGAGCTTCGGAAGCGGATTTAGCTCCTGAAAGAGGTTTGTTAAGTATTTCGGCTTCACCGTTAAGTATAATTTCTAAATCGTCCATAGTATTACCTTTAAAAAAAACACGCATAAAAAAGCGTGATTATTGTTTTTTTTCAATATCCTTAAATGTTAGAGAAATTCCTTTGTTGGTCAAAACAGAAGCAACGATTGTCATAACAATCAATGCTCCTATTTTAACAAAAAAATTCATAGCATAACCTAATAGCTCACTTAAAACCTGAGAGTCTTCAATATCCTTTGGCAAAACAAAAGAAGTGCCAAAGAGATCAAAACACAATATGAAAACAAGGATTAATAAACTTATGCCAAATAAAAATGTTATTATTCCCAATATTATTCTAATTGAAGATTTCTTTTCCATAATACTAACATAAAATATATACTACTTATATTATACCATAAATCATATTGTAATTTCAAATTTATTATAATAAAAGACCCCTTTTTAGGAGTCTTTTGATTAACACTTTATCGTCTTCTTAGGACATTTGGATATACATATTCCACAACCGACACATTTTTCACTGTCTATTGACCAAGATTTATTGGGACGGTCAACAGTTATAGCATCCTGAGGGCATTGTTTGGCACAAATTCCACAAAAAACACATTCTTCTCCTACTCCCGTAGGCTTTCCTTGAGGCTTGGATTCTTCTGTATTTCCTTGAAAAGATATGTAAGACTTTTTGTATTCAGGGGTTTTATGACTTTCTGACATAGTAATGCATATTTTTGGACAAGTTTCAACACATACATTACATATAACACACTTAAAAGGGTCAATAGTCCAAGTCTTGGCTTGCCTGTCCACAACTATAGCATCTGCAGGACATTTTTTTGCGCAAATTCCACAAAATACACAATTTTCATTAATACCCTCAATATGCCCTCGGGCATTATCAAAAGTCTCTCTATTAGTCACAGGATATAATCTTGTGACAGGTTTTTTAAATAGATTCCTAAAAATAGGACGAATAAAATCTAACATTATTATTAATAATCTCCGTTAGAAATAAATTTGCGTTGCAAATTTTGTCGAACGTAGTTCGAAATTTTGCTTTTTGATATTTAATTTATCTTTCTGTGCAGCTGATACAAGGGTCAATAGACAAAACCAATACAGGTAGGTCACAGAGTTGGTGTCCGGGTAGCATATGAACCAAAGCAGGAATATTGGCAAAAGTTGGAGTTCGAACTCTAACTCTTTCTAATATATCAGTTCCGTTACCTCTAATATAATACATACACTCCCCTCTGGGTTGTTCAACTCTTGAAACCACCTCACCTTCAGGCTTTTGGGTCACCTTAACAGCATATTCACCTTCCGGCATCTGATCTATTGCTTGTCTTAACAATTTTTGAGATTGGTATAATTCTCTTATTCTAACTTTACATCTGGCATAACAGTCGCCATCGGTTTCATATATAGGTTCAAAATCCAAATCTCCATAGGCTGCATAATTTGTAGTTCTCAAATCCTGAGGTAATCCTGAACCTCTTCCTGTAGGACCTACAGCACCTAACAGATAAGCATCTTTCTTTGATAAAACACCTACACCTTTGGTTCTAACCAAAACTGTATTGTCATCAAAAAAAACTTTATCAATATAAGCTAAGGCTTCTTCTATTTCATAAGTAGTCTTCTTAATATGTTCCAACATATCAGAATTTATATCTCTTCTGGTTCCACCTATAGTATTTGTAGAAATAATAACTCTTGCACCACTGGTGGCTTCCATTATATCCAGGATTTTTTCTCTTATCTTCCAACATTCATAAAACAAACTTTCAAAGCCAAAAGCATCTGCAAACAATCCAAGCCACAAAAGGTGAGAGTGAGTTCTGTGCAATTCACCCCAAATAACCCTCAAATACTTGGCTCTTTCCGGAACATCAATCTCCATAAGGTTTTCAAGACCTTGGCAATAGCAAAGGGCATGCATAAAAGAGCATATTCCACATATTCTTTCAAGAATAAATATACTCTTATACATATCTTTCTTTTCAGTTAATTTTTCCAAACCTCTATGAACATAACCAATGGCGGGAATAGCTTCAACTATTTTTTCATCTTCTAATATAAGTTTGATATGAATAGGTTCCGGGAGGACAGGATGTTGAGGTCCAAAAGGAACAGTGGACCTTGGAACTTGCTCACTATTTATCATATCCTATATCTCTCCTTTCAATAGTTATATTGGCACCGTAAGTCATAGGGGCTTCGGAAGAATCTGCGGTTAAATACATCTTTCCGCCATAATCAATGGCAATATCAACTATATTGAGTCCAAAAAGCTCTTTTATTTCATTTTCAACCAAAAATGCACAAAAATATAAGTCTGTAATGGATGGTATCTCATCTTCTTTGGTGACCTTTGTCTTTACTGTCACCAGCTTGCTTTCCTTATCGAAATGATAAAACAAATCAAAAGATCCATCTTTATTATCTACACAAGACATGGTCACCAAACGATACTTTCTATAATTCATATTACTTATTGAATTTTTAAGTTCGTCAAGAGCAATTTCATTTAAGTTATCTATCATTTTGGTTCCTCCGGATTATGGGAAACCGAAACGGGTTCCTTGGTTTCGCTTGTAAGGGATGGGATTTCAACAAGTTCAGATGTAAATTCTTCGGGAAGGAATGGGTTTTCTTCACCCTTTTCTTTCATTTTCTTTCTTTTTTCTTCAAGTTTACCTAAAGCCTTAACAACACCATCTATAATAGCTTCAGGCTTTGGAGAGCAACCGGGCACGTAGACGTCCACAGGAATAACCGTATCTATTCCACCCATAACATTATAACACTCTCTAAAAATACCACCGGTGCAACCACAAGCACCTATAGCAATAACAGCCTTAGGCTCCGGGATTTCATTATATATGTTTTTTAAAACTCTTTGATTCTTTTGGTTAACGGCACCGGATACAATTAATATATCAGCATGTTTTGGGTTTCCCACGTTAATAACACCAAACCTTTCTACATCATATAATGGAGTTAAACATGCCAAAATCTCTATATCACAACCGTTACAAGAATTACAGTCAAAATGGATAATCCAAGGAGACTTCTGTGCGGCTTTATCAAATAAACCCATTACATTATACCTCCTTTTAAATATAGCCAAATTATATTTGTCAATGCCAACCCCAATCCGAAACTATAGGAAATCTTAAGCATCCAGGGCCAGGTTGTTCTTGCGGATATATTATCTATTATAATTTCCAAAAAATAACAAAAAGCGGCAACAGCTAATCCAATATAAATATTATTGCCAAAAAACATTATAATAAGGCCTAAATACAAAACATTTTCTATCCAGTGAGTTATTTCTATAAGAGCCAATTGCATACCGCTAAATTCTGTGGTAAGACCCTTTATAAGCTCTTGGTGTCCGTGGTGGCTCATTGAAAAGTCAAAGGGAGATTTTCTAAGCTTAATTGTTAAAATAAATATAAAACTTATGAAAACCAAAGGCAATTGAAAGAACAATGGACCGTTGGCTACTTGGTAATTGATTATACTCTCAATGGAAAAAGAGCCTGTAATCATATACATACCTATTGCCATAAGGATTATAACAGGTTCATAAGCCATTATTTGTATAATCTCTCTCATAGCACCTATTTTACTGTAAGGAGAACGAACACACATAGCTCCCACAATAAGAGATACAGTTGAGAAAGCCAAAACGAATATAAGCATAAGAATGTCTTGCATAAGGATAAGCATTAACAAGGCACCTATAGCAAAAGCAAGAGATACCAAAACATACAGAATCTGAAAACCGTTTACCGCAAAACGTTCCTTTCCAAAAAGTTTAATAACATCCCAGAATGGCTGAAACACACCGGGCCCCTGTCTTGATTGAAATCTTGCGGTTATAACTCTGTCCAGTCCCGCAATTAACCCGCCTAAGATGGGAGCAATTATAACGGTCAAAAGACCAATTAATATTTTTAAGAGTAAATCCATCTAAATAACAGCCCCCAACATTATTATTATGATAAATATTCCTATGCAGGTTAAAGGTAAACTCAAAATAGTTTCAGAAAATATATTACCGAAATAATAGTTTCTAACCACAACTTTTTCTACCTTTTCTCCCGGTCCCATAAAATCAATTCCTCTAATATCGTTATTAGTCAACTCACCACCTGTATAAGGAGGACGAGCTTCCTTAGGTTTAAGTTTAAATACAAAAAGTGGAAATATAAGAACCAAAAAGAGCATTAAGCAGAAAAATGGAATAACTCCAAAAGAACCTACTACATATCCAAATTTGTCATATAATGCCACACCACCATATACACTGTTCATAACAAATCCCGGTGAAGAAATATTAAATATATGGGGAACTCCGGGGCGGATTATTAATTGGTAAATAGGCTCAATAAGAACACTGCACAAAATAACCAAAGCTAACATAAAACATAAAACAAATTGTGTGGTCGGCAAAACTTTTTACGTAGGTCTACGCTTTTTGTAAGAAGATGTTGAAACTATTCCCAACCATTTAGCCCAGAAAACAACAGTCATGGCAGATCCTATAACTATAAAGAATAATACCAAAGGAAATTCAACAGCACTTTCAATGGCTATCCATTTGGAAATTAAAACGCCAAAAGGCGGCAGGAGCATAGAAACCATACCTACACTTAAAATTGCAGTTGTAAAAGGCATAACCTTAAGCATTCCCTGCATATCTTCAATATCTCGAGATCCGATTTTCTGTTCAATGGTTCCCACAGAGAGGAATAACATACCTTTAGAAACAGCGTGGAAAATCATCAAAAACATACCCGCAGCATAGGAAGCATGACCTCCCATACCCGCAAGACAAACTATAAGACCAAGGTTGGCAATAGTAGAATAAGCTAAAACCTTTTTACCGTTAGACTGAGCTATAGCAAGGGTTGATGCAGACATAAAAGTAAATCCACCTGCAATAGCAGTCATGGTACCTGTAATAGTGCCTACCATAATAGGTGACATTCGAAGTATCAAATATACTCCTGCATTAACCATAGTTGAAGAGTGTAAAAGGGCGGAAACCGGTGTGGGTGCAACCATGGCACCAAGGAGCCACTTTTGAAAAGGAAACTGAGCGGATTTGGTAAGGCCGGCAATAATGAAGAGAACAATCGGCAATGCCAAAATACCATTACCCACATTTCCTAAAGCACACAAACCATCAAGAGACGTCACTTGTGGGGAGGTTAAAGAATAGATTAAAATAATACCGATAGTAAAAGCAACACCACCAAGCATATTTAGATCTAAAGTTTTGAAAGCGTTTCTTATGGATTCTTCGGTTTTGTCATGTTGAATTAATAAAAATGAACAAAGAGTTGTCATCTCCCAAAAACAGCATAACCAAGAAAGGTTATTACTGATAGCGAGAGCGTTCATGGCAAAGATGAAAAAGAATATGATACCGAAAAACTGAGGTTGTTTTGTTTTGGTTAAATGAAGGTGATCCTCATGCTCTTGCATGTATCCTGTAGCAAAAATAAGGATTAATGGACCAATTATTGAAACGAGTAATATTAATATCATAGACAAACTGTCTACGGATATAAAGTCTTCTCCAAAATGAGGGTGAAGGCCAAATTCAAAATAACATAAAGCACAAAGTTGAATAAAGGCAAGAATGGAACTTACCCATCTCCTTGCCATAACTCCCCGCCAAATAATATAAGCAATAAGTAAAATCTCTATTGCAAATATTCCGAGAGCAATTTTTTCAATGGTGAAAGGATCTTGGGCAAGAGTAAAAGGAACTGCCCCGGATGTTATAAATACAAATCCAAAAAAAGCTCCTATAAGCATTATTAATGTTGAGGCAATAATAATAACAGTAGTTCTAACAATTCTGTTCTCTGACGCTGAAACAAGAACGCAACCAAACAGAGGCAATGCCAATAGAGCTAACAATAGAAAGTTCATAAATCTAACATATTCCTATATAATCATTACTAATATCATTTATATTATATCATAAATTAAAATTAATTTTCAAACTTTAAAAACCTAAATATAGTTATTTTTTTATCAATAAAGCTAAAACAATTCTATATCAATTTTAAAAATAGCTTTCTTTATAGTTTCGCAACCGTGAAATATGGTTGGTGAGTGAATATCTTCCGGAAAAAGGATTACAAGTGTATCAGTATTCATTAATATTTCATTGAAAGTTGCCTTAGACGTAACAGTAAACCATTCTACATCCTTGTCTTCATTATAAGGAGTTTCAATTATACCATTATCTATATTTGTGACATAACACTTCTCTTGTCCGGTTAAATCTATTTGAATATCAACCATTTTTCGATGAGCTTCATATTTAGGAGTAGCAGTGCAATGAAAATCATTTATATTAACTTTAATTCCTTCAGCAACCCTATATGAACCCGGTTCAAAAGATTTTAAATCATTGTTTTTAGCATAATCTACACAAGTCTTTATGGCATTTGAAAGTGAATAATATCTCTCTGCGTTTTGAAAAGTTGTAACTATCATATCTATCTCCATCTTTCATTCTAATATTATTATAACACTTATCAAAAATAAAATCAAAAAAAAGAGTGCGTCGCAACGCACTCTATTAAAATATTATATTGTTTTTGAATCTACGTATGTCCAGTAGTCCCACCAGTCTACATGGTATGCATGTTCCATTTTATAAAACTTTGCGTGACCGTCTGTGAATGTGACGTTCATACCACCATTGTGTGGGTATTCAACCAATGGATTTCTGTTGTAGTTTAACATGGCAAATATATCTTTTTCAATAATACAAGGATATGTTTTGTCAAGTTCTGCCAAAGCTCTTCCGCTGAATTGGTTTCTGATTTCATAATCAACAGTGTAGTTCCAGTCACCGGACTTAGAAAGTCTATTGTTAAAATTGGTTGGGCCGTAGTGGGGACAAAGGAAAAGGTCTTTGTTCTTAACATAATTGTCCATTGACATAAGCCCAATCCACCATACTTCTGTTGGTGATGGGTTAGTTAAATTTCCACTTGCAGTGGCAAATGTTTCACCACCCCAAATAGCACAACATCGGGCATTGTCGGCTCGAACAATGGGGAAAGTTTCATCAAAGTCGTCAACGTAAAGTTGAAGACCTACACCAAGTTGTTTCATATTTGATAAACAATTGGCGGCTCTAGCCTTCTCTCTTGCCTGTGCAAATACAGGAAACAAAATGGCTGCTAATATAGCAATGATTGCTATTACAACCAACAACTCGATTAGGGTAAACCCTTTTTTCAAACTTGTCATTTGAATTCTCCTTATTTTTTAATTTATTTAACCTCGTATACGAGGCTTTATCAATTATATTATACCACATTTTGAAATATTTGTCAAGTATTTACACCATATAATTAATTAAAAATTTCTATAAACTTTAAAAGGAACATAGACTTGCTTAGAATCTTTACCGTTTAAATCAATTATATTTGCAACATTCTCTGATAGATCGTCTACGTTCTGTTCTGCCCAAATTAAGGAAACATTTTTAAATCTATCAAGATTTATTCGTCCGGTAGACAAAACCAAACATTTATCAAGGCTTTTAATTTGTTCTTCAAGTTCTTTAAAGACCAAAACCAATGCAGATAAAGATACAGAAAAAATGCATATTTTTTTATATTTCTTAACATTATAATTAATATAATCCAACAATCTGTATTTATATGTTTCAAAATCACAATTTTCATCAAAGGTAGAATATTTAGTTATGTTATTATCTTTTAAATAATTTTTAAAACAATTAATACGGATTTTATTTGTAGATAAATTTCTACGATTATCATCTGACAAAATACATATTTTTTGATAATCATTTAAATCAAGATTTTCAGTCATTTCCTTAACTGCTGAATATGAGTCACCGGAAACCAAATTTGCATGAACACTTGGCACATCAATATCCAAAAAAACCATATTATTTTGAATATTATGCAATCTTTGATAATAAGGAAAAGCCGAAGAAAAACCCGAAGGTATTATTACAACACCATAAGGAGGATGTTCTATTAGTTTTGAAACAAAAAATTGTTCTAATTCGGGTAAATCCCTATGAAAAGAATATATAGGGTTAAGCTTTCTCTCTATAAATTTCTCTTGTAATTTTTCCAAAATAATAGGATAAAAATCGTTATAGTAATCTTGATTCATGCTAATAAAATGACTCATTATATGAACATCTCGCAATACACCATGTTTCGGAGCGACAAAAACACCCTTACCCCTTATACCATATATTAATCCTTCGTTTGAAAGTTCAGTCAGAGCCTTACGAACTGTTATATCACTAACATTAAAATCACGCGCAAACTGACTATAGGAAGGCAAAATACTGTCACCTTCCATTGTGTCTATTAATTTCTTTATCTCTTCTTTAACTATTTCAAATTTTAA
>JAFSVJ010000043.1 GCA_017445025.1 Abditibacteriota bacterium
AGAGTATACCCAACAAATGGGAGTTAATCTGGCAGGAGTTGAGGTTATACTGGATCTTTTGAAGAAAATGGATAAGATGCAGGAAGACCATAAGGCGGAAGTTGAAAGATTAAGAGGTATAATCACAAAGCAATCTGAGATGATAAGTAAAATAGCACGATAATTTCGTGCTATTTTTATATTTTTTTTTTCAAAGATATGTTTTAACCCTTGACAAAACATATAAAAAGTGGTATAATATAGTTAGAGAAACATTTTAATATGTAAATCTATTTTAGGTTGTAATTTAAAACACTTTGTTTTAAATTATATTTTTTACATATTGTAGGTATACCTAAGAAAATAGGATTTGCATATAAATTTTTAGGAGGATAATATGTTTTTCAAAAAAGGTTTTACCCTAATAGAATTGTTGGTGGTTATAGCCATAATCGCCATTCTTGCCGCAATTCTATTCCCCGTATTTGCTCAGGCAAGAGAAAAGGCCAGACAGACTTCTTGTTTGTCAAATCTAAAGCAATTGGGATTGGGATATATCCTATATGCTGACGATCACGACGATTACCCACCATATGCAGGTGACGGAACATGGCCCGGAGCTTTCGGTAATTATAACGAAGGTATTACTTGGTCTTATGCCATTGTTCCTTATTTGAAAATCAGTGCACATGCATCAGGTCCTTTCAGATGCCCTTCTGCTCCGAAAGGTCAATGGTCTTATACAGCTTCAGGTTATATTACAGGTAATGAAGCCGGAACAGGTCAATGTGCATACACTATGTCTCAATTACCGGAAACTTTTGGAAATAATTGTTGGCTTTTAGTTGATGGTGGATTTTTCTTTGGTTACGGTCCTTATTGGTCACCTGACTATGTTCCTCTCTATGTTGCTCCAAGACATAACGGTAATTTGAATATAGCTTATTGGGATGGTCATGCAGGACATACCAAATGGGAAAACTTTATTAAACAAAACGGTGATTTCCCATGGCCTTCTTGGGGTGCCACAAAGTGTAGATAATTCAGTTACGGGAGTTTTAATACTCCCTTTTTTTATAATTCTATCCCTTAGTTATATACTTTGGCTGTTGGCAGAATTTATTAGGCTTTTACCGTAAATTTGCATTCAGATATCCATTCCCCCGTCATCTCTGCGAGATGCCACCCCCAAATCTGCGATTAGGGGGACAGAAGGGTCCTTGTGATATTTATCAAGGAGGGTTAGTGTATAGCTAAAGATTTTTGTCGCAATTTAATTGCTTTATTATTTTACATAAAATAAAATAAATGATATAATATTAATGACTGATGAATAAAAAAGTTAGAGGATAACCATGAAAAAAATACTGTTAACTTTATTGATTGTTTTAGCTTTGAGTATATTGGGGACTATCTTGTATTCAAAAGATGAACCTAAATTTTATAAATCAAAGTCTGACACTTTTATTGTATCTGAATTTGAACAATTAACAGGTCGAGTAGAAGGTAATAATTATATTGCCGATAATGGTGGGGGACTTCCTTTAGGTCGTTTTCATATAATAAACGGCTCTTTTATGGTTCGTCCCGAAGGTGACCAAAACGTAGGTGGAAAGGGAGCTTTTGTTTATTCTTATCCCATTGATGAAGACGGAAACTTTACTATAGATGTTTCAGTCAAGAATGTGGGAACAGATGTGACCGGCGGTGACGGTGGTGCATTATATTGTTTTAAACAAAATCAAAAAGACAGTAGCTTAAATAACAAACTGTTTTCTTTGATTCTTCCCATAAGCGGGGGAGATGATATTGCTAAAAATAAAATATCTCAAGATATGGCAAAAGGGGATATTCTTTATTTTGTTTGGATTGCGGGAATAGATGGTTTTGGAGATCAGTTTGAAGGAGTTTTGAATATAAAGAATAATGATGCAAAATCCCCACTTTATACAGATAGCGAAATACAACCTCTAAATGATTTTCTGTTCTACAAATCTATGACACAATCCCCAAAGATCAGTGACTTTACACCCCTTCCTCAAAGGGCAGAAGGGGAGACCTATTTTGCCGGAGAGGGTTATAGTTTACCTATAGTCACCTTTGATAAAACCAAGTATAACTTTATTGTGCGTCCCGAGGGAGACCAACTGCTTGAAGATAAAAAGGGTTCAATATTGGCGGTTTGGACTTGTCCCGAGAGCGGAAATTATGATTTATCTGTAGATATAGACAATATAGGCGTAGATATAAAAGGTGGTGACGGAGGATATTTTGCCCTATACAAAGCCACAGAAAAAAGTGAATATTTAACAGCATTGGTTTTTGGTTTCGGAATATATTTAAGTGAAAATGACAGAGTTATAAAATCCGGTGATAAAAAAGTTGTCAAACTGAAAAAGGGAGACAAATTAATATATAAATGGTCGGCAAATATAGATGCTTACGGAGATAATTTTAAGACCTTGATTAAGATAGAAAAAACAGAAGAGGAAGGTGTGGAAATAGAAGATAAGGGTTTAGAGATATCTTTGGCAACTCTTCCTGAAATTAAAAAAGTATCACCTTTAAAAATACAAGACGGAATGTGGATGGGATGCGGTCTCCTTGACGGAAGTTTCAGAGATTTTTCTGTGGATTTATGGAGTAAGTATTTTGATAAATTAACTGTCACACCTGTGACTGATAACCCGGAAAATTTGGCATATAAAGATACAGATTATATGGAATATTATAATTCCAAAGGCTTTCCTGTGGTGCCTCAATCCTGGGGACCCTCATATTTGTCATATCTTATCTTTAATAATGGTTTGGAATCTTTGTGGAACGGAAAATATTTAGGTCAAATGCAAATAGACGAAGTCTATCAAGACAGCAGAATTTCCTCTCACGATTTGGCTATGTATAGCAAGGCCTCATACAAAGCTTTCTCTCAATTTGTTCAAAGTGCTATGGAACACGGTGGTGCGGGAAGCGGATATTGTGATTTTACCTTTGGTTGGATGACCTACACAGATATGGGTTATAATCCCGAAACCATAGATTATATGAGATTGTGTTTAAAGGGAAAGGATAAGGGTTTTTATGTCAATATGAACGGTAGCAAAAAGCTCATTAAGTTTAAAGATTATTGTGAATATTATTTTGGGGGAATGCCAAGCCCCTCGGATTTGCTATTAACCTCTTGGGATGACTATTACCCTGTGACGGAGGAAGAATATAAAAAGGCTTCAAATAAATTAGATTTTGATCAGAGGTTTATGCTTTATGATATGCTGACATCTTATTTGTGGTTATCTTTTAATAATATGTTAGGAGAAAAAGCCATAAAGGCGGGAGGTGGCTTTTCGTCTATGCCCAATCCTGAGTGGTTTAGGGGAAGTGAAGATTTTCTTTTCGGTGCCGGATTATCTAATGTTTTTGGAATATGGGAAGAGTTTTTCCAAAGCCCTCATTATTTGGACGGTGCATATAACCATTATCCCTATTTTAAAAATTCCACAAAGGGAACCAATGTGGGAGTAGTTATGGAGTGCGGTGGTGGAGGAAACGGAAATATATATTACTCCACCCCTAATGCTTTCTTAAATGCCTATGAATTGACCGCTTCTTGTGATGCTGACTATATAGAAGGGGACTTTTGGCCCAATTATAACGGTGATTATAAAGATGCTCTCAAAAATCACGCTTTTGTAAACAGAATGAGAAATCTTTTAAGTTATGGTATGGGTTTTGATTTTGCTAAAAGCGATAAAGCAAAGAGAATCCCCGCAGATTTAACTGTAGTGTCTTCAAGAAGGCATATCAGAATATTTGATGAAGCTTGGCAACCTTGGAGTTGGTGTTTGGATACCAATGATTTTACTCCTGAGGAATGGTTAAATGAAAAGGGATATTCCTTTATGGGAATAAGCCAAGAGGGAATGCCTTATATTTCCATCCCCCCGTCATCTGCTAAGGCAGATGCCACCCCCCAAGCCTTTCGGCTTAGGGGGACACATGGGAAAACTGTCCTTTGGGCTGCTGACAAAATAGTAAAGAGAAATTTTGATATTTTTCTTTCACAAATACAGAAAGGTGATATTCAAAACGGTATTTTAATGGCTCCCGCTTGCACAAAGGTTATAACAGAAAAAATGGAAGTGAGGGATTTTGATAGTGTATATAAATCCTTGGGATTAAAACTTCAGAGTTCAGAATCAATTAATAATTACAAAACCGACGGTAAAGGTTTAGGTGTCACCTCTTTTGAAGAGATTTGGGACAGTGAAGGTGAAACAGTCAGATCTTACGGTGGCGTTCCCGTTATTAAAAAAATAAAATACGGAGCAGGTAATCTATATATAATCTTAACCAAAGATACAGAGAAAGTCGGCTATACCGATTTTTTGAATAGTTTGGATATAAAACCTAATTGGTATTCTGAAGATGGTGCTGTTGCAAGAATATATACCAATGATAAGATGTTAATAGTAGGGGTTCAAGACAGTGTAGTAAGGGATCCCAATATTTTCGGAAAAGAGAGTGTAAAGGATACATTCCAATATATTCCTTATAAATCAGAAAAAGATTCCTCTGTGTATGTTCGTTTTGAGCCGGGCAAGGAAATAACAGTTTTCTCTTTCCCCATGGGTGAAACGGTAAAGGAAGTTTGTGATGAAACCGGCTATTTAAAACTATCCCTTGGCGGAGTTAATCATCAGTTGTTTTATTGTGTGGAAGATGAGAGCCTTTTAGAGCCTGTAAAGAAAAACTTGGAAAAGTATAAAGAAGCAATGACTTTAGGCGGAAATATCCCCTTTAACCTTACAGAAAATTATTATTGATTTATAAACTTGAAAAAACACTATAAATAGAGTATAATTTAAGTGGGGCATTTGTGTTTCAAATCATTTGTGATTTGGATTATTATGTAATAAATAAATAGTAAAAAAAATTTTGGAGACATTATGAAAATTATAGGAACTTTTCTAGATGAAATCAGTTGTGATATTCCACATCAAAATTGGGGCCCGGCTGAATGGGATAAAGATTTTGCCGCTATGAAAGCAGTGGGAATAGAAGAAGTTATTTTGATCAGATGCGGATTTTTAAAACAAATTGCATTTCCTTCAAAGGTTTTAATGGCTGAAGAGGGTTGTTTTGAACCCTATTACGATTATCCGGAAATGTTTTTAACCCTTGCCGATAAGCATAATATGAAGTTTTATTTTTCTACTTATGAAAGTTGCAATTATTGGCTTAAAGGTAATTATAAAAAAGAAATAGATATATCAAAAAGAGTTTGCGAAGAAGCTTGGGCTAAATACGGTCACCACAAATCTTTTGCCGGCTGGTATGTGACCAACGAGGTGAGCAAAAAAGTTCACGGAATTATTGATCTTTTCGCCGAATTGGGTAAGTTTTTAAAAGATCTCTCCGGTGGTCTGCCTGTAATGATAAGCCCATATATTGAGGGAAAGAAAGCAGTTCCTTCCAATGAAAGTGTTTTGAACAATGATGAAGGTATTTCTATAGAAGAGCATTACAAAGAGTGGGACGAGATTATGTCCGGCATAAAGGGAGCTGTTGATATAGTTGCTTTTCAGGATGGTCATGTGGATTTTGAAGAGCTTTATGATTTTCTTGTTGCCAATAAAGAAATAGCGGATAAATACGGAATAGAGTGCAGAACCAATTCCGAGAGTTTTGACAGAGATATGCCTATAAAGTTTTTACCTATAAAGTGGGATAAATTATGGTATAAATTAAAAGCTGCAGAAAGAGCGGGATACGAAAAGGCCATTACCTTTGAATTCAGTCATTTTATGAGTCCCAATTCTATGTATCTTTCTGCCGGTCATTTATATAACAGATATAAGGAATATATTAATAAATAATGGGGAAAGCTTATTATCCCTTTCGCTGCCCCCTAAGTCTCAGCGGTTAGATTCACCCTCCTTAAAAGAAAATTTGCAAATCTGCAAATTTTCTTTTAAGAACCCATTCCCAAAAAATCTAAGATTTTTCGGGAGCCCTTGGGTCACCCACCCACCCTGACCATTCGCAAAGCGAACGGTGGGTGGTCAGGAGTAAAATTTGCAAAACTGCGAATTTTACGATAGAAGCTTAACAATCTAACAGAGCAACCTAAGAGACTTGTGAACCGGTTTTATGATTTGTTATTTGGGAGATGGGCGCTTGCGGAGCTTTGCTGGACCGGGGAAAATTTACCTTTAAACTTGAAAAAAATCCTAAAAAAGTTTATAATAATTTTGTAAGCAAAAAGGAGTTTTTATGAAATATAGTATTTTAGGCTTATGCCTTTTATTTTTAGCAAGTATGGTTTTTGCCACAGATAAGGAGGATGTATTTGGTCCTATTCCCACAAAACCTCTTCTTTCACCTGTTGCCCTTTCTGATAATTTCTTTATAATAGGAGCTTCCGCACAAAGTGGAAATTATACCTTAGAATCTGCCCGTATGTTTAAGAAATACGGAGGGGCTGTGGTATGGAACGGTCATATTGAAAACTTTACCGACACAACCTTTTTTGAAAATATGAAAAAAGAGAAGGTTCCCACTCTCAATCAATGTTGGGGAGCTTCTTTTGTCAATTATTTAAAAGAACGTGACGCCCTTGATTACACTTGGGGTGACCTTAACTTAAACAAAAAAGTGACTGACCCTGACAGTCATTTGTTATCTATGTCAAACCCTGCCACTATTGATTTATGGAAAGAATATATAAAATGCGGTATTTACAACGGTTCTAACGGATATGTGTTCTGCGACCAAGTTTCCCCTTGGGCTTTCGGAAGAGGCTCCGGAGGTTGCAACCCTGTCACCATTGCCCAGTTCAGACAGGACCTTGAAGGCAGAGATAAGGGATTTGTTTGTAATATAGACGGAGAAAACAAAACCATTAAATTTGCGGATTATGCAGAATATTATTTGGGCTTTGTGCCTGAGCCAAAGTCTCTCGGATTGTCTTCTTGGTATGATTATTATCCCACAAGAAAGGCCAAATATGACCCGGAAGGTTATGAAAAATACATTATTGACGGTGAACACCCCGTAGAGTTTTATTTTAATATTGATAAAGAAACCAAAAGCGATTTCATCCCGGAATTTCTTTTGAGAGATATGCTGATTCACTATGAATATCTAAAATTCTGTGACGCTTTGGGAAAAGAAGCTTCTTCTCTTGGTGGAGTATATTTCCCTATGCCCAATACGGAGGATATGGCTAACGGTAGCGATTTGTTCTTCTTATCTTCACTTGTTTCAATTCAAGGTAATATGGAAGAGTTTTTCCAATGCCCTGTCTTTAACGATGTGGCTTATACAAGACTTGATTACTTGACAAGAAATTTGAGAAATATCCGAGGCAAGAGATTTGGTGTTGTATTAGAGTCCGGTGGTGGCGGAAACGCCTGTCCATACTATGAACATTTCGTGGACTTTATGGTGGCTTATGAGTCAACCCTTGTGAACAGAGCCAATATGTTGGAAGGTGACTTTTGGCCCGGTTTGCACGCTGATTTAGACCCCAATTATCCTTTGGAAGAGTATAAAAAAGATGTTGCAATAGGTGAGAGAATGAAAACCATTCTGTCCTATGCCAACGGATTTAAATATGCCAATGAAGATAAAGGTGAAAAGTTAAAATCCAGTTTTACCACAGTAATTTCAAGAAGAATTTTCAGACCTTGGGGAAAGGAATATAAGACCTATACATATTTCTTCGGAGATCCCAACAAGGAAATCCAACCTGACGAAGTTTTATATAACAGCGGTTATGTTTTTGATACAGTAGGTTTTGAGGATGCCGAGAACCTTTCAGGTGAAATGGTTATTTGGACTGCTAACACTCCAACTGTTAAGAAATTTGATACATTCTTAAGAAGAATGAAAGAAGGATTTATAAATACAGGTATGTTGGTAGCCGAAGGCCTTGACACTGTTATGGACAGTAATATGAACGTGGTCTCCTTACAAGATTATTTCCCGGAATTTGCTCGTGAACTGACAAAAGCAGATGATGAAAGTGTTATAAAAGTTAAGTGCAGAGGAGAGGAATTTAGTATTGCGGGCAATTATTACAAAATGCCTCAGTGTAAGGTTGCTATGGTAAGTGAAGAAGGAACACCTTTGTTATATTCCATGAAAATAGCCAAAGCTGATATGTATATATTGCCTTTTAACCCTGCAATCAAGGAAAACGAAGGCCTTGCCAAATATGTTTACGGAATAGTTCTAAACAGAAGCTCTATATTGCCACAGTGGGAGAGTGTAAATAATTCCTCCGTTGCTGTGTATAGGAATAAAAAAGGCTTAACTGTTCGCTTGAGAAGTAATTATATGGACAGAAATTGGTCAAAGATTTACGATGACCCGGACCCATTAAAACAGAGATGTGAATATGTAATAGGTGAGCCGACTCAAGCTAAAATCAGAGTGGATAAGCCCAATACAAACTATTTTGTATATAATTACTTTGAAGGCGATCCGGAACCTGTTGTATCTGATGAATACGGATTTGTGACTGTAACAAGCCCTAATAAATCCATGAGTTTATTCTTCATACGAGGTGTTGAGGATATTGACCTTTTTGAAAATCTAAAGGCAAGAAGAGAAGAATATAACAGTCTTCTCAACTTGGAACCATAAGAATAGGAATAAAGAAAATAAGATTTTAAAAAAAAATTTAAAATTTTTTCAAAAAAAAGTGCTTTAAATCTTGACAAATGATTTTTTTTGTGGTATAATAAAATTGTAAAGAAAAAATTTTGATTGATTTTTAGAGAATAATAATGTATAACTTATCATCTTTAAAATTAAATAACTGGATGTGTTGTCAAATGTATAGCTCTCGGATAACTATACCGAAGAGGCATTTGACCGTTTTTCCGTGTCTCTAAAAATGATTGAGTTTTAATTAAGGTATAATTATCCGGGAACTATATATTGGTTTCCGGATTTTTTTATTAAAATTATTTTATAAATAGGAGAAAGAATTATGAGTAAATTCAAATTCGAAACATTACAACTTCACGTAGGACAGGAACAAGCCGATCCTACAACGGACTCTCGAGCAGTCCCCATTTACCAAACCACATCTTATGTTTTTCACAACAGTAAGCATGCTGCCGATCGTTTCGGTCTTGCTGATGCGGGAAACATTTACGGAAGACTTACCAATTCCACTCAAGAAGTGTTAGAAAAGAGAATTGCGGCTCTTGAAGGTGGAAGTGCGGCTCTTGCCCTTGCTTCCGGTGCGGCGGCCATAACTTACACCATACAGGCCCTTGCAGCCAATGGCGGACATATTGTGGCGCAGAAGACTATATATGGCGGAACATACAACTTATTGGCACACACTTTGCCCCAATATGGTATAACAACAACTTTTGTGGATATTCACAACCTTGAAGAAACGGAATCGGCAATAGAGGAGAATACGAGAGCTGTATTTATTGAAACTCTCGGCAATCCCAACAGTGATATTCCCGATATTGACGCAGTAGTGGAGATAGCTCACAAACGAGGCATTCCCGTAGTTATCGACAACACCTTCGGAACACCTTTCTTAATTAGACCCATTGAACACGGTGCAGATATAGTGGTTCATTCAGCAACTAAGTTTATCGGCGGACACGGAACCACTCTTGGCGGAATTATTGTGGAATCAGGAAAGTTTGACTGGAGCAAGAGCGGGAAGTATCCCAACATTGCAGCTCCAAACCCTTCCTACCATGGTGTTTCTTTCTATGATGTGGTTGGTCCCGCAGCTTTCGTCACATACATTCGTGCAATACTTTTGCGTGATACAGGTGCCACTATTTCCCCCTTTAATGCATTTTTGCTTTTGCAAGGTGTGGAAACTCTGTCACTCAGATTGGAACGACATATTGAAAACACCAAGAAAGTAATAGAATATTTGGCTAACAATCCTTTGGTGGAACATATTAATCACCCATCTCTTTCTAATCATCCTGACCATGCAGTTTATGAGAAATATTTCCCTAATGGCGGTGGTTCTATATTTACTTTTGATATCAAAGGCGGACAGGAAGAGGCATGGAAGTTTATTGATGCTTTAGAGATATTTTCTCTCCTTGCCAATGTGGCAGATGTAAAGAGTTTGGTTATACACCCGGCTTCAACAACTCATTCTCAGTTAACTGAGGCGGAATTGTTAGACCAAGGTATTAAGCCAAGCACCATTAGGCTTTCCATAGGAACAGAACATATTGATGATATAATAGGGGACCTTGAAAAAGGTTTTGCCGCAATAAAATAAAGAAGAGGATAAGATTATGTCAAAGATTTTTAAAGGAGCCTTAGGGCTAATCGGAAACACTCCCTTAGTGGAAGTGACAAACATTGAAAAAGAACTGGGCTTACAAGCCACAGTTTTGGTGAAGTTGGAATACTTCAATCCTGCCGGAAGTGTAAAAGATCGTATTGCCAAAGCTATGATTGAAGATGCTGAAGCAAAGGGATTGCTAAAGGAAGGTTCAGTTATTATTGAACCAACTTCAGGAAATACAGGTATCGGTCTTGCATCAATAGCCGCAGCAAAGGGATATCGTGCAATTTTTACTATGCCGGAAACTATGAGTGTTGAACGAAGAAATATTTTAAAAGCATACGGTGCAGAAATTGTTTTGACTGAGGGTGCTAAGGGTATGAAAGGTGCCATAGCCAAAGCCGATGAACTTGCTAAGGAGATACCGAACAGTATCATTCCCGGTCAGTTTGTTAATCCCGCAAACCCGGCTATTCATAAGGCCACAACCGGACCTGAGATTTGGAATGACACTGACGGAAAGGTAGATATATTTATTGCAGGTGTGGGAACAGGTGGAACTGTAACCGGTGTGGGTGAATTTTTGAAAGAAAAGAATCCTAACATAAAGATTGTGGCTTTGGAGCCTGAGGACTCTCCCGTATTATCAGAAGGAAAGGCAGGTCCTCACAAAATTCAGGGAATAGGTGCAGGTTTTGTGCCGGATGTTTTAAATACAAAAGTATATGATGAGATATATAAAGCTTCCGCACAAGACGCTTTTGAAACAGCCAAACTTCTCGCCAAGAAAGAGGGCATTTCTGTGGGTATTTCCTCAGGAGCAGCTTTATTCGGAGCAATTGAACAGGCAAAGAAACCTGAGAATAAGGGAAAAGTAATTGTTGCCCTTCTGCCTGATAGTGGTGACAGATACTACTCAACTCCACTGTTTACGGAAGCATAAAAAAAGAGCCTTTCGGCTCTTTTTGTTTTTTTAAATTTCCTCAAAAATCCCTAAATTTTTATATACGAAAAATCTTTCTTCCCTAATTTCCATATTTTTTGGTGACGGAAATTTGCCTTTGGCGTATTTTTCTACTAAAATGTGGCCCAAAATAAATTTTGAACCCCATTTTATTGAAAAATCCTGCCAAATCCACCGGCGAACTCCATTCGCCTAATTTCTCTTACCGGATAAATATGTTATTACTGTCAGTCGATTTTTCTATAAAAATTTGTGCTTTTTGGTAAATTTAAAAGAGCCTTTCGGCTCTTTTTTTATATTTTTATATTGACTTTCCTATCTTTACATCACTTTTTATATAAACATTTTTGCTTTCAGAGGTGGGGTTTTCTATGCAATCTAATAACAAGTTGACTGTTTCGTGTGCTAAGGTTTCATATTTATAATATATTTTTGTATATGGAACTTGAGTAGGGTATTTTGTGACGATGTCACCTATGGTAATAATTGCCAACTCTTCAGGGATTTTGATATTTAACTCTCCTATTGCTCTTGAAGCCATAGAGGATAGAGCATCATCTACAAATACTATGGCGGCAGGTTTTTTGACTTTTTGCCACCATTCTTTAAAACTGTAATAGGCTTCTTCTAAGGATATGGTCCAAGGAATAGGAAGCAATCTGTTCTTATCCTGATTTGCCATTTGATAACAGAGATCCAAAATTTTACTGAATTTTTTTCCGTCCATAGATTTCTTTTTGACTTCTTGATAAGTGAAAAAGTCTATATACATTACAGCAAAATCTCTGTGGTTGTGCATATTCATCATGCCACAGGCTAAGGATAGCATATATTCATAATCCATAATAACATTGTTTTTGGATGTGGGAATGGCTGTTGTTATATTTACAAGGGGGAAATTAATATCACTTAGAATTTTTTCCGCTTCTCGCAAGTTATATTCTGTGATTATACCTTTTGTATCATTGTCTTCAGAGTTAATTCTGTTTAATATTTCTTTTGTATTTTTATCTGAAAATTGATATAATATTTCAACTTCAAAATTTTGTTCTGACAAAAGTTCTACAGCTTTATTTCTGATTTCGTCATAAAATAGGGGGAAATTAGAGTTGCTTCTATCGGAGAAATAGATTATTTTGCCCTTGTTTTTATTTCGGACAAAAACTCCGCTGTATGGTTGTCTTTTCAGTATTTTTTGAGCTATGAGACTGCTTATAGCTTCCCTTAGTGTTGATCTGCCTACACCTATCATATCCATAAGTATAGGCTCAGAGGGAAGCTTTTCAGTCCAAGTTCCATCTTTTATTTTATCTTTTATGAAATTTTCCGTATAATTCTTTTTTGAAACCATATTTTACCTAACCGGATGAATTTCTTTTAGTAAAGGTTCTCCTTTATTTGTTAATTTAATTGTTGATAATTGTATGGTATCGTCGTTCCAAGTTTGGAAGGCGAGTTTGTGACTTTTACAGTTTACGGTCACATTTTCACATATAATTTTACCATTACAAATAAGAGTGAGTTTATTATCATTAAGAGACATTTTAATGTTAAGAGTTTTATCCGTAATGGGGGAATTTAAGAACATACCTTCGTTCCAAAAACTAATATTGTCAATATGCCAATTATCATTTTGAAGGCGAAGAGATGTTTCTCCTATAACAATGTTTAATATATTGTCTACTTCAATTTTAAAATCTCCGTAAAAGTCTTTTATTGGTTTTTTGAAAGATACTTCTGCGGCTGTATCATACTTTATACCCTTAACTTTTATGGAAGTGGCATCACGCTCACAAGTTTTGTTACAATCAAAGTCCTCTACACTATTTATTATATCAAAATCTACAAAATCAGTCAATTTTTCAGTTTTTGCCCTTTCATAGTTTTGAGGAGTTTTATCTATTCTTACGGCAACATATCTGAAAGGTTTTACTTCTATATTAACCTTATCTATACTGTCATTAATCATTTCTTTGTCACCTATGTTATAAACAGAAGCTCCCTTATCAAAAATTTTGGAGGCGTTAAAAGTGACATAATCTGTGTCATAAGTTAGATTTCCAAAGATAAGCAAAGCAGAGTCCGGCTTTACATAGTAGGAAAGTAGGCTGCTGCCCTTGTATTCTATCAGATTGTTTTCTTCCCAATATGGATAGTATTTGGTATCTTCTCCTTGGAAATCACCGTAAATTCTTTCTTCCAATTCCTCTCCTCCCACTTCACCGTAAGGTCCGTTTCCAACGCAACTGTCGTGAAGGAGTGCTAAGGTTCTCATTTGTTCTACGGAATAAACAGGTTTTATAGGTAGTTCGTCAACACGAAATCCCCAAGGAGTTCCGCAATATCCTATGGCAAAGGTGGACAGAGGGAGTTTGTATCCCGGCTTAAATCGTGCCATTTGTTCTCCTTCATAGTGACCGTCACAAAGTGACATAGTAGAAGGATATATGGCACCACCTGTATGAGCTATAATTTTGAAAGGTTTTCCTGTGGAAGAGAGTATGTTTCTTAGTCGTTTAAGGAAAATACGAGTGGCTTCATAAGGGCAGGTGTCATTGTCATCCCAAGTGATTTTGGCATTGGAGTCACAATAAGGGTGAGAGGGGTTAATGCAGCTCCATGGGTTGGCAGGTCCGTCTAAATATACAGAGTTTACCCCCGTTTCTTTTACAAGTTTTTCGATTCTGTCAAGAAGCAAGTCGCCATATAATTCTCTTAAGCAACTTACAAAACAAGGAACATCCTTTCCCGGTTCATAAGCTCTTTTATACCAACTCCTTTCCGGGTAGGCTGTCAGATCTGTAAAGAAATCAAGAGAAGCGGGGCTGTCAGAGGCAAGAGATTGGGAGAAGTATATAATCAATTTTTTGCCTTCAGCTTCGTCCTTATCGTTTCTTGCCTTCATTTCAGGGACTTTTTTCATATCCGGATAGCCCTGTTGGTCACACCAATTCTCAAACCAAAGGTCCATTCCGTGATATAATCCTGTTTTGTCAAGAGAATAGTTTTTTGTGGGAGTGGGAGTTAAGTAAAATCTGAATATGTGACCTTTTTCCATAATTTGTCCCTTTCCGTCTACAAAGTTAAGCCTTAAATAAGTTCCGCTGTCAACTTGAAAAACTTCTATCTGTTTTCTTTTGTTTTCTGAGAGGAATGTAGGCATATCTTGTTCGAAGCTTATACCCATGTTATGAGATCCTATCCATAAAGCTCCGTTCCCGCTGCCACTCCAGCCAAAGCCCTCTAACTTTTCAATGGTTTGAGATACTTCTCTGTGAATATATTCATCTTTATGAGGAATTAAAGGAATATCCAAATATAATTTATCAATAGTTTCAGGGTCTATGTCATCAGATTTGATTTTTACAACAGTAAATCCGTCAAAATCTATTTTCAATTTTATATCACAGGTTTGTTTGTCATTTACTTTTAATTTGGTTTCGGTGATAACATAAGTGCCTTTGTTTTCAATTTTTTGGTCTATGGTTTCTGTTTTGACAAGTTTGTTATTTATGGATAAACCAAGGTTAATAGGCATCGAGAGCAGTTCTTCATCTGCCCCCCTAATCGTAGATTGGGGGGTGGCATCTGCCTTAGCAGATGACGGGGGGATGGAAATAACCGAACCGAAGAACCCACCCTTGTCTATTGTTATGATTTTGTTTGATAAGATTATTTTATTATTATCTGTTTTTGGGGCCACCCAAGGAGTCGGAACAGAACTTGTTCCCAAAAGACCTGCTTGTGTGTTGTAGTAGTCCGGTTTTTCCGGGATATTTTCAATGGTTATGTCTTTTTCGCTAACTACTTTTCCGTTAATTACAAGAGAGGAGTGAGCGTATATAGGTAAATTTGGGTTTGCGGATATGTTTACAGGGAGATTGATATATTTTCCGTCTATGAGAGGAGCTTTGATTTCTTCTTGATTGTCTGTCTTAATTGAAAGATAGCCTTCTTTGTTAAGGTTATCAACTTTAGCCTGAGCTATAATTTGGTCATAAGTTGCATAATATCTTAAAGAATAATCATTAATAATATTATCTTTTTTTTCTGCCGGTTCTTGATTATAATTATTAATTACTTTAGGATTTTGACCTAAAAGGATTTTACAGAGAGGAAAAGGAGTGTATCCGCCATAGTGTAGATTATAAAACCCAAATCTTTCCGGTGGACGGGAACGGAAAGCGTTGAAAAATATTTCTTTGTTTTCAGGTTCTGTCATTCCCCAAGAAGAGAATGGGATTTTGTATGAAACAAGCCAAGCGTTGCTTTCTTTTTTGACTTTACTGTCAAAGAGAGGACGAGATAGGGGAGTTTCGTTATATGTTCTTGCTTCTATTCCTTGAGAGTTTACCATAAATTGATAGTAAAAATCAGCCTGTGTCATTTCGCTGTATGCTCCTTCGTAACCTCCCATTTGAAGATTTTGTGATAGGGAGTTTCCGTAAGAAGAACCTAAAACTATCATAACAGCATCGTCAAGCATAAGGTTTGATATGGAAGATCGCTTAAAACTTAAGGGATAATTTTTGTCTTTTTCTTCACAGACAAAGAGAGCATAGAAGTTTTCTTTATCGTATTTTAAATATAGGCTTGTTTTGGGGGTAGCGATAGAGGAATTGCCTATATTGTTCAGATATTCGACAAAAAGGGCGTCTTTAAAATCTTTTTTATCAGGACTCCACTTGTTGTTTCCTTTAGGTATTTCAAGAGAAACCTCTGCAAAGATTGGTAATGCTAAAAATAATAATAAAAGAATAAGTATAATCATGTTTTTCATAAGCTATCCTTATAATAATGGAAAACTACTTAAAAAATAAAGTTAAATTTGCTATTGCAAATTTAAAAGCATAAAGTAGAAAGCATAATAACGTGGAGCTGACGCTCTACATTAAAATCTAAAATCAATAATCAAAATCGCCCTATGCGTTCGATTTTGGCTGGCGAGCTTTAAAATTTAAAGCCCGCCCCTTTTTTTGTTATGGTTCTTTTTGGACAAATACGAAATTAAAATTTTGATAAGCCTGTTACATAACAGCTTTTTGGGTGGTATGTTTTTTTTGCATTATTTCAAGGGGCTCCCGAAAAGTTGAGTTTACGAAACTTTTTGGGAATGAAATTCGCAGACAGCAAATAAAAATATACTACCCAAAAAGGTGTTTATAGGTCTTACTCAAGATTTTGGATTTGTCCAATTCCAAGGGCTCCCGAGAAGTTGAACAAAGTGAAACTTTTTGGGAATGGAAATAGAACCATAGGAAAAAGGGAAGTTTGTAGAATCCTTTTTGCCCCCCTTGGGGGGGCGACGAAAAAATCTTTTTGATTTTTTCGTGGGGGGAAAAGATTAGTAAAGTTTGTTTATTTCGTCTACAACTCTGTCAACTACTTTTTCCATATTTCCTTTTTTCATTTTTGCCCAATAGGTATAAAGCAGATTACACTCATGACCACCGTGAGCGAAAGCAGATTCCTTTGCCAAATAACCTAAATACTTATTTGAGCAGTGACAAACATAAACATAAGGAGCCTTTGTTCTCTCTTTAATATAGAGTTGAGTCTCCACAAAAGGCTCTCCCGGCATAAATACAACAACCAATTTACCAATTTTAAAGATTTGAACCAGATAATCAAATTCTTTTTCACGAAGAGCTTCGTAATATGAGCTAAGTGTGCTTGCCGCAAAAAACCAATTTTCATCTAAATGATTTTCTATTTTTGTGTTAGAGTTAAATATTTTTTGGGCTTCTTCCAAACGTTCTTTTGGGATTTCACGATACGGTAATGGAATGTGAATTTCTTTATATTCTATAGGATTTATTTCATCGTCATATTCCATAGAATTTACAAGTTTGGTAGATAATTCATTAAGTTTTGAACTTGTTCTGTATTCGTCGAGAGTGTAGTTTACAGTCCATGGGTCTATGGGGTTAATGTTTCCGCAACAACCGTTGAGAACCAGAGGAAGGCTTTCTATTTCATTATCTTTCATCATCATTTTAGCCCAAACACCACACCAGTCGGGAGATATGCAGTTATATTGGAACGAACAGAAAAGGTGAACAGGGTGACAAGTAAAACTGTTTAATGCACCTTTGAAGTTCATATTTTTGTCTCTGAATATGGCAACTCCCAATTCATTATCAGCAGGACCTTCGTCATAAAGAAATTGTGTGGGACCTACAGGGTGGGAGATGGAAGTGTTGTTAGGTGGGAAAGGCATAATGCATTTGCCGTCTCTTCCTATAACTCTTCTGTTAAAGGCAATACCGGGAGCCATACCGTTTTTAATGCCCATGCTGACAGGGGAAAGGTTTTTAAGAGCTGTATTGCAAGCTTTTATGGCACCTTTTACTGCCATTTCATCATATTCCTTTTCACTTCCTCGAACAAATTCTTTATCTTCCGGCAAATCGAGAGGAAGATCCTTGTCAAGCATAAAATGACCGCAACCCGGAGCGGAGTGGCTTTGAATTACAAAAACGCTTATGGCGTCTTTTGGAACAGAGTTTTCTTTGCTGACAGCCTCTTTAATTAAGGCTACTTTGTCCTCTGTTATAGAAGCAAGGTCCAGACCAACAAAACAAACTTTTGTGTCATTTGTTTGGAAGGCTGATGCCTTTGCGTAAAGTCTATCTTTAACGGAAAGAGCTGGTCTCTTGTGAGTGACTTCTTTACCGGAAAGGTGTATGCCTAATTTTGGGGTAATATCTTCGTAACCAAAACCTGAATACAATTGTGCCATTAGTTATCTCCTAAGTATAAAGGTGTTTCTAAATATATTATATTACAAATATAAAAAAAAATCAATAAAAAAGTCGGGCATAGCCCGACAAATAAATTATCTGTTTACATACCCAATGTCTTCAGGCAAAACATAAGCGGTTGACGGTTTATACCATTTTGCGTGACCGTCAGCAAATACAATGTTTACACCTGTGTTGTGACACCAACATGCGTAGTAGTAGCCTTCAAAAATCCAAGGGTTGTATCTTGCATCCATAAAGGCGAAAGTAGAAGCTGGGCTGTTGATTTCGGGTTCGCTTCTTGCGTATTCCTTTCCGCTGGCGTCACCTACATAACAACCAAGACCGTAACCTGAGTTATATGTTTCTACTGAAGAAGCAGCGTTGTATCCGTAACTTGCGTCACAACTTCTTGGGTAGTAGGAGATGTAGAAACCGAAGAGCATGTTACCATCTCCGTTCCAAGGGGTTCTGTTGGTGGGACAGGTTAAGAAGTTGGATTTGAAACCGTCACCTGTATCTTTTGCGGGGTCCTTTGCTTCCATAGGAATACCATAAGGTCTCATTCTGTAGAACGGACTTGTCATGTAAAAGTCGTTGTTATACCAACTTTGGGCACAAGGGTAAGTTTGATCGAAATCGTCTATGTAGAGCTGAAGTGCGGTTCCGATCTGTTTTAAGTTGGATAAACAACTTGTTTGTCTTGCTTTCTCTCTTGCTTGAGCGAAAACCGGGAAGAGAATTGCTGCAAGTATAGCAATAATGGCTATAACAACCAACAACTCGATTAAGGTAAAACCTTTTTTGAACATTGTGTGTTCCTCCTAAGTGTTATTTATCTTAAAAAGAGCTTTTTTCAACAATAGGCTCTTATTTAATTCAGATGGCTTTTATTCGTAAGTAAAGAGTAAAATCTAAAATCGTCAGACGATTTTTGAACAACATTAAAAAATCATCTGCTCACACTTATATTATACCACATTTTACCTAATTTGTCAAGTGTTTTAGCCCACTTTTTTAAAAAAAATAAAAATTTTTTTAATTTTTATATTTTGCTTGCGAATTATCCTCTTTCTTTTTTAATTACAATTCACGGTTTTTATCTTTTGACATTATTTTCTATTAGTGTTATAATTTAAATTGGAATATTATAAATAATAAAAATTAGGTTTATTTATGTTCTCTTTATCAAATCTTTACAGAAGTCATATTCCCAAGAAAACAAGATATAACTTTTCTGTTGAACTTATTTCTTATATACTTTTCGGAATAAGCAACGGTTTTCTTGTGCCTTTTTATTATCTTATTGCAAGGCAAGATTTTCAAGCCACCCCAATTTGGTTGGGAGTTATCAGTATGGCGGGAGGCATCGGAAGTATATTATCCTTTGTGACTACAGGTTTTATAAAACCGGGTAAGGAGTTGCTTGTATATATAGCAAACCTGTTTTTCGGAAGGCTTTTGATAATAGGGTTAATATTTTCACTCAATGCACCCATGTATTGCACAATTATCTTTATGATAACCTGTTTGCAAACCATACCTATTCCTCAATACGGAATTATCGTTCAAAATATCTATCCCGACTATTGCAGAGGCACTCTTATGAGTTATATAAAAATAGCTCTCACAATAACAACTTTGCTTGCAACGGTTTTGGGTGGATTTTTGATTGATAAATTCTCTTGGCAGACAGTATTTTTCCTCTCAGGCGTTTTTGCTGTTCTGTCAACAGTTGTGCTGTTTAAATTGAAAGTCCCAAAAGTTGCCGGAGCAAAGCCTTTGCCTATTCACGAATATGTTAAATATTCCTTTGAGATACTAAAAAAAGATGCTTTAAACAGAAATATAATAATAGGAATGTTTTTGTTTATAATAGGGGTTCAGTTGACAACAATTCTTATGCCTATGACACAGGTGGATATATTGGATGTGACTCCGAAACAGTTGGGTATCTTAAATGGTATATTGACATTTGTTTGGATATTATCTTTTGCTGTATTCGGAAGATATTTGGATAAGCAGGGGCCTCTGAGAACTATGCTGATAGCTTATTTTATATATATAATTGCTATGGCTTTTTATATTTTTGCAAATGACTGGAAAGGGCTTATATTAAGTTTTGTTATTTTAGGTATAAACAGAGGAGCCAACGAGCTGGCATTTTTCAACCTTGTCATTTCTCTATCTCCGAAGGGGAAGGAAAATCTCTATCAAGGTTTCAACTATTTGTGGTTGGGTATAAGTTCCACGGTTAACGTTTTTATATCTACATGGATAATAAACAGAACTCTGGAATGGAATTATTTGTCAACACTCCGAGCAAAGCATAATGCTCTTTATCTGTTTTCCATAGTTTTTATGTTAACAGTAATTGTTTATCAATACATAGCATACAGAAAACATTTTGATATAAACAGACATTGATTAAAATGTTGATACTTTTTTTGAAATTATGATATAATATTTATAGATATGAAAAAGGAGTTAAACTAATGAAAGTTACTTTTCCAAAAGATTTTATATGGGGAACAGCCACTTCCTCTTGCCAAATTGAAGGTGCAAAGAATATAGACGGTAAGGTGGACAGTGTTTGGGATGTTTATGCACGTGCCGGTAAATGTTTAAACGGAGACACTCCGGAGATTGCCTGTGATCACTATCACAAATATAAGGAAGATGTGGCATTATTAAAAGAATTGGGTGTAAAAGTCTATCGATTTTCAATTTGTTGGCCCAGAGTTATTTCCGACCTTACCGGCACAGTAAACGAAAAGGGTTTACAGTTTTATTCCGACCTTGTGGATGAGCTTATATCTGCGGGGGTTGAGCCTTGGCCCACTCTTTTCCATTGGGATCACCCTCAATATATAGAAGATGCCTTTGAAGGTTTTACTTCAAGAGAAATTGTGCCTCATTTTAAGCACTATTGTGAAGTTGTTGTAAAGAAACTTGGAGACAGAGTTAAAAACTGGATGACTATTAACGAACCTTGCAACTCCACCGTTCAAGCCTATGGTCTGGGTAATACAGCTCCGGGTAAAAAGTTAGGCCCTAAGGCTGTTGCCAATTCTATTCACCATATTTTAATGTGTCACGGTGAGGCAGTAAAAGCTGTTCGCAAATACTCCCCCGGTTCAAGGGTGGGTATAGTATTTAACCCTGTTATTTTCATTCCCGCCTTTGATGACGAATTTAATAAGAAATGTATAGAACTGACCTGGTCTTATGACAATGGTTATTTCCTTGATCCTATCTATAAGGGAAAGTATCCGGAGAGACCTTACAGAGCTTGGGAAGGGGCTCGTCCCGATGTTATGAATGGGGATATGGAACTTATCGGTCAGCCCTGTGATTTCTTAGGTATGAACGCATATTATGCCTATTGTTGTCGCCCTGACGGATATGGTTTTGACGGAAGTGTTTTTTATGTAAAGGATTCTGACTGGATGCCCAATGCTTGTATGCCTTTATCTAAGGATGCTTTCTATTATGGTGTAAAATATCTTTACGATCACTATGATATTAAAGACCTTATAGTGACAGAAAACGGAAACGCTTGGAAAACTCCCACCAAAGAAGAACAGATTAATGATGATAAGAGAATAGATTATATAAAAACTCACCTTGCTTCTATAAAGAGAGTTATGGACGAGGGTTATAAAGTCAGCGGATATTTCTACTGGTCACTTATGGATAATTTTGAGTGGGGTAGCGGATACAGTTGGAAATTCGGATTGTTGCATATAGATGAAAATCTTAACAGAGTTCCGAAGAAGAGTTTTTATTGGTATAAAGATGTGATTAAAAATTCTTCTTTTGAATATGATTTTGTGGACGAAAAAGAGAAAAAAGAAGAAAAAGCCTACTGGAATTAATTATATAATATGAATGATTTTATAATTGAGAAGGATGTATTGAAAGGTTATACCGGCAGTGACAAATGTATAAGAGTGCCGGAAGGTATAAAAGTCTTGGGTGGTGCCTGTCTTTTCGGTAAAGATTTTGACGAAATAATCCTTCCTTCCACTCTTGAAGAAACCGTCTTTATGCCTTTGGGTTTTAATTCAAGCCTTAAAGAAGTTATTTTTCCGGAAGGTATGAAGATAATAGGTTGGAAGACTTTTCTCGAATGTCATGGATTAAAATATGTATATATTCCCGGGTCTGTCACAAAAACAGATAAATTGGTTTTTCAGTATTGTGACGCTTTGGAGAAAGTTGATATATTAGGTAACATAAAAGAACTTTTATATGGGACTTTTGTTTTTTGTCACAACCTTAGGGAAGTGGTTTTGCCCAAAAACTTAACCAAAATCGGTGGCACATGTTTTTGTGAAAATTATGCTCTTAAATCTATAGATTTGCCGGAGAGCTTGGAGTGGATAGGGGACGGTGCTTTTATTCGTTCCGGCCTTGAAAGAATAAAAATACCTAAGAATTGCAAACATATAGGTGAAAGATGTTTTGAAGATTGTGATAATCTTAAAGAGATAACAGTGCCAAAGGGTCTTGATTTATCTTTGGCAAATATACCAAAAACAAGTAAAGTGATTTATTATGCTTAAATACATTGAACTTAAAGAAAAAATCAAAGAAATGTTGGAAGTTTATAATCCTGATGATCAAATACCCACAAACAGTGAACTTGCCCATAAATATTCTGTCAGCGATATTACTGTGAGAAAAGCTGTTTTGGAGCTTGAAAAAGAAGGTCTTATATATGGTATTCACAGACGGGGAAAGTATAAGGCAGATATAGGAAAAGAATATAAGGAAATAGTTTTTTTAATTGATGAAGTTCATGTAGAAAGAACTCCCGGGTTGGATGTAAACCCCGGTCTGTTGGAGGCTTTTCAAAAAGATTTAACCACATCAGATTATAATCTTAATTTGACGTTAAATTCTCAGGACCCTGAGAAAGAAGCTTTTCATATAAGAAAACTTCTTGACAGAAATATATATGGGGTAATAATAAATATGTATCCCACTCGCAAAAATTTTGGATTATATAAGAGATTGTGCGAGAAAAAATCAAATGTGGTTTTTGTGGATAAATTTGTTCCTATTGCAAATGCACATTATGTTGGAACGGAGAATTATAAAGGTGCTCTTCTTCTTATGGAAGAGGCAAAAAAAGAAGAGTATGATAAAATTATAATTCTTTCTTTTTCTAAGGATAAGATTTTAAACTCCGAAGAAGACAGACTTCGTGCTTTTAATGAAATGCTTCCCACTTTAAAGTGTAAAGATGTGACTTATATTTCCGATTGGGATAAAGGTCTTGAAACATTTCAAAATCTAAAAGGAAAAAAAGTTTGTTTTTTGGTTACCGCAGGTGTTGTGTTTAATAAAATCTATGATTTGTATAAAGAATATATTGACAATATTGGTTTTTGTTATGTGTTTTCTTTTGATATTCCTCTTCCTAATATCAAAAAAAATATGTCTTTTGTTTGGTATAAACAAAATGCAAAAGAGATAGCTCATAAAGCTATAGAACTGATATCCAAAAACCCAAAGAAAAAGAAGTTTATAGAAATTCCCGGTGAGATTGTTAAGGAAAATTATAAATAAACTTTTTAAATGTTGACAAAAGAGTTTGTTTTGTGATATAATATAATTAGAACATTGACTTGGCATATTAAGTTAGTATGTTTTTGTAACACAAGCTTTTGAATTATTTATTTTTTAAGTTTACGTATACTTACAAGGTAGTTTTTGAATAAAGTGAGCTTTGGAACATTCATTTTGATTATTTAGTCTTTTTTTTGTAAAAGATTTAAATAAATATTTAATTAAAAGGAGAACAATCATGTTCAAAAAAGGTTTTACCTTAATAGAATTGCTGGTGGTTATCGCCATAATCGCCATTCTTGCGGCAATTCTTTTCCCGGTTTTTGCCCAAGCAAGAGAGAAAGCCAGAGCCACAGCTTGTTTGAGCAACTGTAAGCAATTAGGAACTGCATTACAGTTATACTCAGATGACTATGATGAAGCTCTCCCCCCAATGATTGTCACCGGTGGTAACGGAACCAACTTTGGCTTAAACGATGGTGTAGCCAATACTCCGAGAACCAAATATTGTGTGGACTTTACATGGGGTTGGGGAATCGGTCACTTACCAACATGGATGGACTGTATTTTCTCTTATGTAAAGAACGTTCAAATGTATGCATGTCCTAACAACAAGAAGGCAGCCGGATATGGATTTAACTTTGCATTAGGTTTTAAGGCCGAAAGCGGATTCTTGAACCCTAACTACTACGGTAGCAATAACCTTTACTCTATGACAATGTTAAAATACCCCTCAAACTTGGTATTTGTTTGTGATGGTCATGTTGTTAACAGCAGTAGTATGGATACAGGTTGTTATACTGTAGTTATTACAGGACCTCCTTATCTTGAAAGCAGAAAGGCTCACAACTCCGGTCACAACTTTACTTTCTGTGACGGTCACGCTAAATTCTACAAATATGGTGCCGGACCTACCGAACAATGGTCAAATATAGGTGCCGGATGGCCTCCCGAAGGTCAAAACATTTGGTGGAACCCTGACGCCAACTAATGGAATATGTAAGATTATGAGCATATTAATTGTTTCATAATCTTTTAATATGATTTAAAACAAAAAAAAAGGAGGAACATTCAATGTTCAAAAAAGGTTTTACCTTAATCGAGTTATTGGTTGTTATAGCAATTATTGCTATTTTGGCAGCCATACTTTTCCCGGTTTTTGCCCAAGCAAGAGAGAAAGCCAGAGCCACAAGTTGTTTGTCCAACACAAAACAATTGGGAACAGCTTTGCAACTCTACATTGACGACTACGACGAAACTTTCCCCGGCACCACTCCTTGGTCACACACCTGGGACAATGACGCCAACGGAACTTTCTCAATGGCAAAGAGAAATTCCATTTTAGGAAAGCTTTGGCCCTATGTTAAGAACAAAGGTATTTACTGTTGCCCTTCAGCCGGAAAAGACGGTTCCGGTTCCAATACAGTTCAAACCACATACACTTCTTACTACTGGAACGGTGCTATGATGGGAAGATATGGTGACAATGTTGATGCTATGGACGGTGACAAGATTTGGGTTGCTCCGGCAACAATGTCACAGATTACAAGACCATCCGAAATAGTTATTAACACAGAGAGCAAAACAGCTTCCATTTACGAAAGACAAAGACCACTTTGTTGGGAAGGAATTGTTCTTAACGACTCTATTCCTCTTTCTCCCGAGATTCACAACGGTGGTGCAAACCACACATTCTGTGACGGTCACGCCAAGTTTATTAAAGCAGGCCAATTTACAGTCGGATACTTTGGTGTTAAGTGGACTGACGGTTCAAGAGATCATGTTGCTTCTGATTGGACTGATCAATGGTTAGCTAAAGACTTATAATATTAATAAGTTAATATTGCCCTCCTATTATGGGAGGGCTTTATTATAATCAAAAATATAAAATCAAATATCAAAAAAAATATAAAATCAAATATCAAAAATGGAAAATCAAAAATCAAAAGAGAAAATACTAACTTTTAAGAGCAACTATAAAGTTTTGAGCAAACTAATTTGATTATTGATTATTAATTATTGATTTTAAAAATCCACCCCCCAATCTTGCGATTAGGGGGACAAAAGGAGAGAAAATGAAAAAAGTATTATATATTGTTTTATTGTTTTGTGTTTTGTTAATAGGTTGTGCCAATGCGGGAGAAGTGACCTATACAGACTTTTCACAAAAAGTAGATTTTGTTCCTGTGTTAGGTGGTGAATTTCCCGGCACGGAGGCAGATTACTCTATTGATCCTACAGAGGGAGAGAAGGGAGATCCTTGTTTAAAGTGTGTATATGATTTTCACGAAACGGGAATGTATACAGTAGCATTATTTGATATGAATAATGAAAAGGGTATTTCTTCTGCCACAGGAATGACTTTTTCCGCAAAAGGGGAAGTGGGAGAAAGTATTCTTTTAAGAATTAATGATTCAAAAGGTGAATGTTTTCAACAAAATTTCCCTATTGAAAATGACGGCTTTAACAAATATACTGTGGATTTTGCCGAAATGGAAAAAGGGCTTCATTTTGGTGGTGATGCTAACAACGTTTTGGATTTTCCCATATCATCTGTTATGATAGGTCCAAACAAGGGTGAAGTGGGCAGAGGTGTTTTTTACCTTGATAATATAGCTTTTATTTCTTCTGATACTAACAATTTATCAAAAGAAATATTTGAAATAGGATTAGGCAGATTAAATTTCAAGCTTGATACAGGCAAGCCGGGAAATCTCTTTTATTTCGGTGAGCCTTTAACTGCTAAAATATTACCTGAAAATAACATTCTTCCTCCTTTTAGTGTTATATTTTCTTTTGAATATTTTGATTCTTACGGAAAGAGAATTAATCATAAAGTTAAATCTTTGTCCTTTAAGTCCGGCAGTCCAAAATCTTTGGATTTACCTAAAATAAAGGGGTATTGTGAGATAAAATGGACAGCAAAGATAGATAATAAATATACAAAAGAAGGTTCTTTCTACTATGGGGTTATTCCGGACAACTCCAAAATTGTGGGGGAAAAAGACTCTTACTTTGGCGTAAACTGTCATTTTAACCAAGGTTGGCCGGCATATTTTGGCGATATAGTTAAAAGGGCCGGTATCAGTTGGGTTAGAGATGGTGAAGCAACATATGGTGTTGACAAGGCTTATCCTGTATGTAAGGCTCTCGGATTACAATATATGCCCTGTTTTACGGGAATGCAAGAAGAATCTTTAAAATATATTGAAAAAGAATTAAGTGCAGGCAAAAAAGCTTCTGATAAATGGGATTTTTCATCTTGTATCCAAATGTATGGCGATTATGCAAAACAATACGGTGATTATGTGTTTATTTATGATATGCTAAACGAACCTCACAACTTTGGTTGGAGTAAATTTGGCGGTGACTGGAGAGGCGGAGATTGGCTTGTAATATTTACTGAGTGGTCAAAACAGGCATCAAAAATTGTAAGGGATAATGACAAGGATGCCAAAATATTATGGGAAGATATGGACGGAAATCTCTGGTCAGATAAATATATAGAATATGGCGTCACAGACAAGGATTGTGATTATATTTCACAACATCCCTATAATCTACACAGAAGTGTTCCTTTGCCGGAGAATCAAGGTTTCAGAGAAACCAATGAGAGATTTTGGGAAAGAAACAAGGAAAAGGGGTTAAATTGGAGACTTATTGACGGTGAAGTAGGTTTCCCCACCTTTGAAATAGATGATAATACATCCACACCATATTATACAGGTTATCCTTTAGCTCTTCAACCTGCTCTTATTGTTAGAATGTATGTAATGCATTTAACAAGCGGTGTTGACAGAATTTTTTACTATGATTTCAGAAATGACGGCTATGAGAAAAACAATCCCGAATGTAATTTTGGTTTAGTATTAAATGACGGAAATCCCAAGCCCGCAATCTGTGGTTATGCCAATTTGGTAAACATCTTAGACGGTGGAAAAATGACGGGTAGAGTTGATATGGGAGACGAAAACATTCATGTATATGGTTTTACCGACAGAGACGGAAGAGAGGGAGTTGTAGCTTGGACTCCTACGGGAGAAGAGACTGTCAGCGTAAAAACAAAAAGTTCCAACCCTGTTTTAATTGACATTTACGGAAATGAGACAAAACTGACTCCAAAGGATCTCTCTGTCACTCTTAAACTTACAGAATATCCGGTTTATGTTTTGTTTAAATAAGGAGATTTTGTTGTGAAAATACTGTTTTTTGTTTTACTCTTTATCTTATTACCTATATTCGGTTATAGTTTTGATTTGGTTTTTAAACCAACCGTCCCGGGAGCTTTATATTATCCTAAGGAGGATTTAAAAGCTGATTTTAATTTAATCGGTGAGGATAAACCAAATTCTTCTGTTAAAGTTTCCTTGAAATTTTACGATCCCTACGGAAATGAATTATATTCAAACTTAAAGACCATAGAGTTTGGGGAAAATCAAGATGCTTTAACTGTGGATTTGCCTTATTATATAGGTCATGTGAAAATTGTGGCAAATATGGAACCTACCAATAAGGAATATATCTTTAATTATGCCATAATTCCGCCTAACTATCAAGATTTTAAGGATGTGGACTCTCCCTTTGGTGTAAACTGTCATTTTAACCAAGGTTGGGATCCTTATGTGGGAAAGATAGTTAAGAGAGCGGGAATTGAATATGTTCGTGACGGTGAAGCTCGTCCCGAAGATTTGTCAGCTCCCGTGTGTATTGAAAACAAACTCTGTTATATGCCCTGTTTTACTCATATAGCCTTTCCTTCTTGGGAGTATATGACACAGGAAAGAGAAAAGGGGAAAACTGCCTTTGATAAATGGGATTTTAAGGGATATTTGGATGATTACGCTCTCTTTGCGGAAAAGTGGGGAGACTATGTAGATTATTATGATATAGCAAACGAACCTTCTAACGTGCCGAATTGGAATGCCTTTGGTGGAAGTTGGTATGGCGGAGAATGGACTAATCTATTTTTGCAGTGGGGTGAACAAGTAGCTAAAAATATAAGGAAATATGATAAGGATGCTAAAATAGTTTGGGAAGATTGTGGTCCTCAGTTGTGGCTTAGACAGTTTGTAGCGGAGGGTTTAAACCCAAAATATATAGACGCCATAAGTCCTCATCCTTACAATCTTCACAGAAATTTACCCCTTCCCGAGGACACGGAAACCATAGAGGACTATGCTCTGACAGCCTTATGGCTTAAAGAAAACAATTTCAAGAATTTACCTTTTATTATAGGTGAGTTGGGAGTTTCTTCCTTCCAAAAGAATGAAAATTATAATGAAGATGGTTTTTATTCTTCTGTCACAGAGCTTGAGCAGGCGGAGCAAGTTGTGAGACATTTGGCTACAGCTTTTGCAAGGGGAGTTAAAAAGTTCTTCTATTATGATTTTAAGAATGACTTTCCCGAGCCATATAATCCCGAAGGTAATTTTGGGCTTATAAATATGGATTTTACACCTAAGCCTTCTGTGGTGGCTTATGCCAATTTCATTGCAAGGACCAGAGGATGTGAGTGGCTGGGAAGATACACCTGTGGTGCCGGATGTTATGCCTATGCTTATAAACAACCCGGAGCAGAGACAGGATCAGTTATAATTTGGTCTAAAAACGGAGATAAAACAACCCAGTTATTCCATTGTGATAATTGCCCCGACACTCTTATAACTTATGATATTTTCGGAAATAAGTGTGAGACCATAAAGAAAGAGATGGGTAATATATTTAATGTTCATGCTACTCAAACCCCTCAGTATATAGATAACATCCCTCTTGAAGATTTGAAATGGACTGTATATAAACAAGCTTATTTAACAGAATAGAATTCAATGTTTTATTTAAAATAATTAATCATAAAAACCGAGGTTTTTGCCTTGGTTTTTTTTGTCAAAATTTTAATAATTGAAAAAAATTTTTATTTATAGTATAATATTAATGAAAAGAAAAAAATAAAGGTTTTATTATGAAATTAAGAGATTTTGAAAATCCTGAACTAACAGGTATCAACAGATTGCCCGGGAGAGCATATTATTATCCATACAGAGATGTGGAGAGTGCTCTTTCTTATGACAGAGGTGTATCAGACAGGTATTATTCTTTAAATGGGGTTTGGGATATACTTTATTTTGATAATCCGGACCTTATAAATGATGAGGTTATGGAAGAAATATCTTGTGATTGTGAAGACCCTGAACATGCGGAGTGGGAAAAAATAACCGTCCCCTCTGTGGTTGAGAGAGAGAACAGCGGATATTTTCCTCATTATACAAATGTTGCATATCCCTTCCCTGTAGACCCTCCCTTTACTCCTTCTAACAACCCTACATATCTTTACAGAAGATTTTTCACATTGCCGGAACATTGGGACAGCAAAGTGTTCTTAAGATTTGAAGGCGTGGACAGTGCTTTTTATGTATATTTAAACGACATGGAAGTAGGATTTTCAAAAGGTTCTCGTTTCCCTTCGGAATTTGATATAACCGACTATATAGTAGAGGGTGAAAATACTCTTTATGTAAAGGTTATGAAGTGGTCTGACGGAACATACCTTGAAGATCAAGATATGTGGTATGAAAGCGGTATTTTCAGAGAAGTTTATCTTTTAGCTCGTCCTTCTTCCTATATTTTTGATACAAAAATAGATACAGTTTTAGATAAAAATTACAAAAACGCTACTTTAAATATAGATTTTGATACAGTAAATGTTCAAAAAGGTCAAAAGATAACTGCTCTTCTCTATGATGAAGACGAAAATATAGTTAAATCAAAGACAGTTCAAGCTACAGAAAAATCTATCAGCATTCCCGTAAACAATCCTTTAAAATGGACTGCAGAAACTCCTAATCTTTACAAGGTTATTATAACTCTTAGGGAAGGAGAGGATATTTTAGAATCAATACCTTTCAGATTTGGTTTCAGACAAATAGAGCTTCGAAAAGTCAGTCCTAAATATGAACACACAAATATTTTACTTAACGGAAAAGCTATTATATTCAAAGGTGTAAATCGTCACGAACACCACCCTGAAAGCGGAAGAGCTTTGACAGAAGAGATTATGCGTGAAGATATTATCTTGATGAAAAATCTCAATGTCAACGCAGTTCGCACTAGTCATTATCTCAATGACCCTCGTTGGTATGACCTCTGTGATGAGTATGGTATTTATCTTATTGATGAGTGTGACTTGGAAACTCACGGAGTAGGGGTAGTTTTAGATGATATAAGTGACCCTAAGGTCAAAGAAGAAGCCAAAAAGCAGTATCTCTTATCCGATATGCCAAAGTGGAAAAAAGCTTATGTAGACAGAATGACAAGAATGGTAGAGAGGGATAAAAACAGAGCATCTGTTATTATTTGGTCTCTCGGAAACGAAAGTCAGTTCGGAAGAAACCACAAAGCTATGTATAAGGCAGCAAAAGAAATTTGCCCCAAGCCTATTCACTACGAAGGGGATTATCTCTGTGAATTAGGTGATATGTATAGCAGAATGTATCCCACTCATAAAGAATTGGAAGGTATCGGAAAGGGTTATGCTGTAAAGGAATTTCCTGTTCCTTTTTCTGCACCTGCACCCACAAAAGGGGACTATCGAAAGATGCCTATGATTATGTGTGAATTTATTCACGCTATGGGTAACGGTCCCGGTGCCATTGAGGAATATGTGGAAATGTTCTACAAATATCCTCGTCTGCAAGGCGGTTTCGTTTGGGAATGGCTGGATCATGGTATGGCAGAGCAGACAGAAGAAGGTGAATTTTACTATGCCTATGGTGGAGATTTCGGTGAGGATGTCCACGACGGAAACTTTGTGGCTGACGGTTTGATGTTCCCCGACAGAACTCCTTCTCCCGGTGCACTGGCATATAAAAAAGCCATTGAACCTGTGAAAATGAAACTTAAGAAACTTGAGGAAGGAAAATTAACTCTCTCTATAGAGAACAGATATGATTTCTCCGATCTTTTAGGTTTGAACTTTTCATATTCCATTGAAGAAGAGGGAAAGGTTATCAAAAGCAGTGTTTTGCCTACTCCGTATATAGAGGCCGGAGAAACAAGAGATTGTGTATTTTCTGTTCCTTATTTTAAGGTGAAACCTACTCTTAACTATTACATAAAGTTTTCTTTTGCTTTAGGAGGAGATACTTCTTGGGGCAAAATGGGTTCTGTTTTGGCTTGGGAGCAGTTTGCCATAAATGAGGCTCTTCCACCTGTATTTAATGCCTATGTGGGTGATATTGATATATATGAGGATGAAGAGTTTATAAAGGTTGTGGGCGCTCAATTTGCCCTTGATTTCTCTAAATATGAAGGTGCTTTGGTAGGTTGGAACAATAAAGGCAAAGAAATGCTTACAGCTCCTCTTAAAGCCAATTTCTGGAGAAGTCAAATTGACAACGATTGTCCAAGATGGGCAGTTTATGAACTGAAAACTAAATATCAAATGCATATAATGCAACACAGAGTAAAATCTGTGGAAGCAACCTATGAAGGTGATTTTATTAAGGTAGATATTAAAACCAAAGTAGCTTCTCCCACTATTTCTTTTGGTTATGATGTGGAATATGTATATCTTATCAATGCCAAAGGTGAGTTTGAACTGACTGTAAAGGGCGAGCCTTGGGGTGCTAATATGCCTAAACATATTTTACGAATAGGATTAACCTCTATGCTTTCTTTGGATATGGAACATGCCAAATGGTTCGGAAGAGGTCCCGGTGAGAGTTATGCCGACAGTAAAAACCATTGTCCCATAAGTTTATACAGAGGAGATGTAGACGATTTTTATACTCCTTATGTGTATCCTCAGGAACACGGTGCAAGAAGTGATACAAAATGGGCTGAAGTCTTTGACATCCATTATCAAGGAATGAGGATAGAGGCAGAAGATAAAATAATGTTTTCTGTAAGCAGGTTTACGGATAAAACCATAGATGAAGCAAAACACCCTTACGAATTGGTGCCGGAAGAAGGAATAGTTTTGCATATTGATATGGCACAACATGGTTTGGGAACAGGCTCCTGCGGTCCGGAAACACTGCCGCAGTATTCACTATATCCCGAACCCTTTGAGTTTGGAGTTATATTTAAACCCATTTAATTTTTAAAATCAAAAATCCCTATAAATTCTCTAATTTTTTCCTTAACGAAATAACTTTTGACTTATCTCCTTGACATTCGTTCGTATTGAAACAATTTAGCATCGTGCTTCGCACTTGCTCCTTTGTCCCACTACTCACTCATTACAGTCGAAGACGTCAATGCGTTATTTCTTGTAAAAAATTGATAATTTATGTCCTTTTTGATTTTAAAAATGGAGACACTGCCGCAGTATTCACTATATCCCGAACCCTTTGAGTTTGGAGTTATATTTAAAGGAATTTGATTTTTAATTAAGCAGGTTTTTAAACCTGCTTTTTTATTTGGTATTCTTTACTGATTTATAAAATAGTATAATTTGATTTTTTATATAAAAACCATTATAATTATTATAGGTAAAATAATAATAAAAATGGTTTAAGACTTTATGGATTATGTTGTAAATTTGGTAAATATGTTTGAGGATAAGGACAGTCCTTTTTTAAAGAAAATCTTCCGGTTGCCCGGGGATGTGATTATTCGCCGAGCCGCTGCCAATGAAAGACATGCTATATTGGGAGTTATTGCGGAGCATTTTCACCCTAATTGGGTGGATGAAATTTCTCCCGCTTTTGATAAAGTCCCGGTCACTTGTTTTATTGCTACTCAAAACGGTAAACTTTTGGGCTTTGCCTGTATTGACGGATTGCGAAAAGGCTTTTTCGGTGCTATGGGTGTTATTCCCACTGCAAGAAAGACGGGAGTAGGGCGTGGTATTTTAATCGAATGTATGAGAGGCCTTTATGAAATGGGCTATCCCTACGGAATAATCGGTGGTGTTGCTCCCGACGCAACAGGTTTTTATAAAAAAGTTTTGGAGGGTTATGTTTCCGAGATACCAAATTCAGATCCCGGTATATACAGATATGGTGTGGAAGAAGTAAATGTGGATGTTTACAAAGACCTTTATAAAGCTTTTAGAAACGATAAGTAGGTGATAAAATGGATTATATAGTTAGTTTGGTTAATATGTTTGAAAATCAAGACAGCCCTTATTTAAACCCTCAAATATATCTTGATAACGGCATAATTGTTCGTCGTCCTCATTCATTTGAAAAGAAAAATGTTCTCAATTTTATAGCCAACAATTTCCGAGACGGTTGGTGTGATGAGGTGGAGCCTGCCTTCTCTCACATTCCCTGTCAATGTTTTATTGCCACCACAGAGGAAGGAGAAATTATAGGTTTTGCCGCTTATGATGTTTTACGAAGAGGCATGTTCGGACCTATCGGAACAAATCCCGAATACAGAGGCAAAGGAGTTGGCGGAGCCTTGCTTATAGAGTGTTTGCGTGGTCTTTATAATTTAGGTTTTGCCTATGGTTTTATAGGCGGAAAAAATCCTATAGCGGCTAATTTTTATGAGCATTACATTGGGGCATATTCATCACCTATTCCCAACAGTGACCCGGGAGTTTACAGATATCCCATGAAAGATTGCCACGAAAATTTATATAAAGAAAAAATATTTAATAACGATTAGTTTATAATTAATTATTGACTTTTTATGCTTTAAAATGATATAATAATATTGGTATACAAAAGTAGCACACTTGCTACCGGGACTCGACTTTCTCATAAGTCGGAGATGTGTATACTCTGCTGCGGGCGAGAAAAACCGAGAAAGCAAATAAAAGATAAAACAGAAGTCTTTTACTGTCCGTGAAAGACTTTTTTTTTGTGGAGATTTTATGTTATTTTTCAAAAGAATTTTACCCTTATTGTTGATCCTTTTCTGTCTTTTCGGATGTAAACAAGAGTCCTTCTTTTTGGAAGGGGACAATGAGAAAAAGGATTTAAGAATTATAAGTTTGGCACCGAGTATTACCAACATGATTGTAGCTCTTGGTGGCGGTGATATGATAGTGGGGGTGACTAAATTCTGTGACAATCCGGACAAAAAATGGCAAGAGATAGGCGGTTATATTGATTTTAACAAAGAAGTCTTTTTGTCATTAAAGCCTAATCTGGTTTTCTTGGCACCCTATCACACAGAGGCGAAGGAGATTTGTGACAGTCAGGGCATAGAGTATGTGGAGCTTAATTTGTCTTCATTTAGGGGAATAAGACCTAATATTATGACCATAGGGAGAAAGATAGGGAAAACAGCTGAGGCAACCAAACTGGTGGATAAATTTAATAAGGAAATGTTGAAACTCCCTGTAAGCGATAAACATCCTCGTATAATGATAGTATTGGACCGCACCTATGGCACGGGAGATGTGGGAAAATGTTATATAGTAGGGGATGACGGTATTTTTGCGGAACCCATTAATTTGGTTGGGGGAATAAATGTTTATGAGGGTCTCCAAGAAACTCCGGTTATAACAAGTGAAGGTATAGTTAAGATGAACCCGGATGTGATTATAGATGTGGTTAGAGATGATATGGAGGAGAATATCAGCGAGGACTGGAAAGGGCTTAACATAAGTGCGGTAAAGAAGAATAATCTGTTTGTATTGAAGAATAAAAAGAATACAGTTCCCGACCAAGATTTTTATTTAACCGTAAAGGAACTTGCGGAACTGGTAAAGGGTGCTAATCTATAATCCCCCCACGATAAAAAACTTTTAGTTTTTTATCGTTGCCCCCCAAGGGGGGGCAGAAAGAGGGGTGGCTCTTAATTTTACAGACGCTCTGTAAAAATTAGACGCCGGTAAATGTGTCCCCCTATTTTTCGAAAGAAAAATGGGGGGTGGCAGTTGCGTAGCAACTGACGGGGGGAATAAGTGATTTTTGTCAAAAAAAATCACATTTTGCGTAGCAAAATTATATTTGTTTTTCAAAATTATGATTGCAATAAACATAAAAAACTTGACATTCGGTTATGACGTGCCTGTCCTAAATAATGTCAATATAACAATTAACGATGGTGAATTTGTGGGAATAATCGGGCCTAACGGTGCGGGAAAGTCCACTCTCATTAAGTGTATATGTAATATTATAGAAACCAAAGGGTCTGTTGAAGTCTTCGGCAAACCCAAGGAAGATTATACCTCCAAAGATTTAGCAAAAATCATATCTTATGTGCCTCAGAGCAGTGATAGAGTGTTTAATTTTACAGTGAAAGATTATATTCTCATGTCTCGTTACCCTTATACCAAATCCTTTGCATCTCTCGGAGAGATAGATTATGAAGCCTGTGAAGAAGCTATGTCTGTAACCGGCACAAAAGCCTACCAAAATCGCCTTATAACCACACTTTCCGGCGGGGAGCGACAGAAAGTCGCCATAGCTTCCGCAATGGCTCAGAAGGGCAAAATTATGCTTTTTGACGAGCCTACAACTTTTCTCGACCCCAAACATATATCTCAAGTTATGAAAATAGTGAAAAGAGCAAATGAAAATGCCACGGTTTTGATGGTGACTCATGAACTTAATACTATTTTTGATTGCACAAGAGTTATAGCATTAAAGGGAGGGGAAATAGTTTTTGATGATAAGCCCGGAGCCTTTTTTGAAAATCGGGTTGCGGAAGAGGTTTTTGACACAGAATTTAATTATATAGAATTTGAAAATAAATATTTTATATATCCGAAATGAAAAAGAAATTTATAATTTTATTATTGATTACATTAATTGTAATTTTTGTCTGTTCCTTTTTTGGTGTAAAGAATTTTACTCCGAGAGAATTATTTGAAGAAGAGACAAGGAATTTGTGGCTGAGTATGAGACTGCCGAGAATAGTCTTAGGTTTTATTGCCGGGAGCTGTTTGGCTCTCTCAGGTATGTCCTTTCAGTCTCTTTTCAGAAATCCTTTAGCTGAGCCTTTTACACTGGGTATATCTGCCGGTGCCACCTTAGGCTGTGTGGTATGTGTCACCTTGGGTATAACGGGAAGAATTTTGGGTTTTACAGCCCTGCCTCTCTTTGCTTTTGCGGGAGCCTTGGTCAGTGTGTTTTTTGTATATTATTTGACAAATATAAAGAAGAATTTTTCTACGGGAGATATGCTTTTGGCAGGTATCGGAGTGAACTTTTTCTTTTCAGCTCTGATACTTATGTTGCAATATTTCGGTCGGGAATATAATTTAGCAAAGATTATGCACTGGACTATGGGTGGAGTGGATATTATAGGATATGAAAAAATAATAGAGATATTGCCTTTTGTTCTTATAGGTTTGTTTTTCTTATTTAAGTCCACAAGGGAGCTGAATCTTCTCTCGGTAGGAGAAGATATAGCTGTCAGCCGAGGAGTAAATGTGGGAGCGGTTAAGAAAATCATATTTTTTTCTTCATCATTAATGGTGGGAGCTGTCTGTGCTGTATGTGGACCTATAGCTTTTGTGGGAATGATATGTCCTCATATAATGAGATTAATCTTCGGATACGATAACAGACGACTGGTTTTCGCTTGCTTTATGTTTGGCGGAACATTTTTAGTTGTATGTGATACCTTAACAAGGACAGTAATAGCCCCAACGGAACTCCCGGTGGGAATAATCACATCCCTTTTAGGCGGCCCCTTCTTTATATATTTATTATTCAAAAAAAACAAGTAAAAACCAAAAAACAAAAATTTTTTTATTTTTTTTCAAAAAAAGGGTTTTAACCCTTGACAAAAGTTTTCAAATGTGGTATAATATAATTGTAAAGACAACTCTATCGGAACTGTTAATAACTCTATCGGTTATAATAAACAAAAACCGATACAGTGAAGATTTGAGTTAGATTTACACTTAGTCACAAATTTAGGAGGCAAAAATAATGATCAGACTAAGAAAAGGTTTCACCTTAATTGAGTTATTGGTTGTTATAGCAATTATTGCTATTTTGGCAGCCATACTTTTCCCTGTATTTGCACAGGCAAGAGAGAAAGCAAGAGCAACAACATGTTTGTCTAACATGAAGCAAATCGGAACAGCGGTTATACTTTATGCAGATGACCATGATGGTATTGCTATGAGCGGACAAGCTTACTATGAACAATGGTATCCAAAAGGAGACGCCGGTTGGATGTGGTCAGCTCAATTGTCAGGATACAACGGTTATCAATGTTGGTGCTTCGGACGATATGCTCAACCTCTTGAACCATATGTAAAAAACCCAAGTTTATTTAACTGTCCTAATCACAAAAATGAAAAACCTGCCGGCCTCGGAGCAATTACAAATGTTAACGGATACTGGATTGGAGATCCTTACTACTTCCACTCTATTTATCTAAAACAATGTGTTGCTATGACCATTGACCTTAAGGGTGTAGCTTTAGATATGTTCCAAACTCCTGCTCAAACCATAGTTTTCTATGAAGGTGGTTCTAACCACGGCGGATCAAGAGTTGACATCTTTAACACAGCTGACCAATCTACAAGACATATTAACGTGACATACGCTGACGGTCACGCCAAGCTTTGGAAAGGAAACACAGGATCTAACGCCTACCCCGCATCTTTCAACAGCCTTCCTGTTGTTGTTAACAACGACTATTGGGACTGCACAGGCGGATGCGACAGAGAAGGTTAATAATCTGATTTCAAATAGGGCATAATATTTTATGCCCTTTTTTTTAAATTTAAAATCATTAAAAAATGACATAATGAATTAAAATCTTGTATAATATAATTGTAATATTATTACAAGAGGGTTTTTAATGAAAAAACTGAAATATATAGATTTTGCGGAAAAATTAGAAAAAGACATAAAGGAAAATTATAATTCCGGAGATTTGTATCTTTCCATTTCTGCACTTAAAGAAAAATATAATATAAGTCTTGACACAATAAATAAAGCTCTGTCTATTCTTGAAAGAAAAGACCTGATTTTAAGGATTCACGGCAGGGGAACTTTTGTGGGCATGCTAACCCAAAATAAAGAATTTAATATTCTTATAATTAACGATTATGATATTAAAGTAGTTCTTAAACAAAACTACACAAAAGAAGAAATTGAAGGTGTTTATGAATATATCACAGCCAAAAACATTAAAATATCTTTCAATACTTCAGATAATGTTTTGGCAAACCCTAATATCATAGATCAATATGATGGCTTTTTGTTTATGTCAATACAGGAAAATATTACCAACTTGGCAAGATTAATCAAAAAAGCAAATAAAAAAATAGTTTCTGTTACTCACAGCATAGTAAGTGATAATGTTTATAATGTTGATACGGATATTTCCCAAGGAATGGAACAGATTTTTGGTTATCTAAAACAAATGGGACATAAAAAAGTGGGTTTAATTATGAATATAAGCAACAGTGACCATTATCATGATAAGCTCCGTGCTTATGGATATATTAATGTGAGTAAAAAATATGATATTGAAACTAAAGAAGAATGGATAGTAGATGAAGATTCTGATTATGTTGAGAAAAAAACTCTGTCAAAAATAAAAGCTTTATCAAAGGATGACGGTCCCACAGCATATATTATTTCTTCTTTTGAATATTCAAAATCACTCTTTATTGATGAATTTTTGAGAATAAGACATCCGCAAGTCAAAAGATTATCTATAATAGGTTTTGATATCCCTGTGGCAATGTATTTCTATTCAGAAAGACCTACTTTCATAAAACAAAATTTTAAACAATTGGGTAAAAAAGGTATAGAAGCCTTAATTAATGTATTAAACAATGAGCCTGTGGAAAGGCTTCAAATAGTCCCCCATGAACTTATAACCGGAACAACTGTTTTGGATATTTTTAAAGGTGCCAAATAATACTCATCACCCAATGGCACCGAAATGTCAATTCCCCGTCATTTCTACCTTAAGGCACCGAAAAATCTGTCCCCCTAAACCGTAGGTTTGGGGGGTGGCAGTTGCATTAGCAACTGACGGGGGGATGGATATTATAATTTTCCGGCTCTTGCTAAAAAAGCAAAGCAGTTTGCTTTTTTACAAAAACACCTTGTGTTTTTGCCACAATTCAACCCCTAACGCAGTAGGGGGGACTAGAAGAGAATAGCTGTCGATTAGGGGGACAGATTTTCCGGCTTTTGTTAAAGACCTTTTATAAGGAGCTGATATGAAAAAAACTCTTTTTATTATTATTTTATCTCTTTTCATTTCTTATTCTTTTGCTGAAAACATTACTGTTCAAACCAAATCTATGACATATATCATAGATCCCGACCATGGTGCCCACATCATTTCCGCCATTGACGAGGAGGGCACAAACTATGTGGGAAAGGACAATTTCCTTCTCCTTGACCTTTGTACCCAACAAGATTATCAACAAGGTGATCTTAAATTCGCACCCTATACTGTTCAAAAAGAAGAAACTCCCACAGAAACAATTCTTACTTTAAAAGCTAAATTTTCAACAAGAGAAGCTGAAGGTGTGGAGCTCGAAAAACAACTGACCTTCAAAAAAACAGATGATATAATCTATTGCAAATATACTCTAACTAACCCCACAGACCAAAACAAAAAAATAGGCCTTTGGATACAAAATATCGTCTCTCCCGGTGACGGTATCAGAACATCTTTCCGTCCTTCCACAAAGGGAACAGTGGAATTTTCCTATCCTCTCTTTGCCGATGGCTACGACCCAAAAACCGATTTTACTTTTAATTTTACTCAAGGATTCATAGGCGTCATCAACAAGGAAATCAAAAAGGGTGTGGCTTTCCTTATGGATTACAACTGGCTTAAATGTGTTTATTCTAACCAAGGTGGATTTACACAGGAGTGGTGGTATTCCGACACTCTAATGAAGCCTACAGGCTCCTTTACCACAGAATTTAAGGTTATTCCTTTCCAAGGTCTTGAAAGAATAGATTACGCCTCCGATAATTATTTTATGGCAAAGGAAATTGTAAGAGACGGAAAGAAGGCAGTATTTCGCACCAAAACTCTATCTCTTGGTGATTATGAAAACAAAACCATAAAAATCACAGCAAAAAAATACCCTGATATGAATATAATAGGTGAAGCTGAAGGGAAACTTACAGGTAAATTTACAGATTTTGAACTTAAAATGGATAACCTTGACTCCGGAGACGATATAGTTTATAATGTTTATTTTCCCGACACCTATGAAGAGTATGAAGCTTTCAGCGCCGGTGTGGCAATTCTCTTTACTGAAACCGATTATAAAATAAAGCCTCCAAAGAGAGTTAAGAATATAGTAAAACCTGAATTTAAAACACGAACAATTAACAATAAATTAAACATAATAGAGGCACGAGGTTTGTTTGCTGACAAATATCTCTTTAAAGAAGCTTCAAAAAACAAATTTGATTACAGTGATGCCCTTTACTATTCTAATGAATTAGGCTCGGGCCTTAAAGGTATGCCTGAAGATTATGATGACATTTTCAAATATGACCTTATAATCTTAAATCACATTCCTTATAATGCTTTTACGGAAGATAATTGGGATCTCTATAAAGATTATGTCACTTATGGCGGAAAAATTCTCTTTATAGGCGGACCTATGTCTATCACAGGTTTTGATCCGGATGAAGATATTTCCGGGGTGCTTTTGCCTTTCTCATACAGAGATTTTTCAAAAATCAAAAAGGTAAACAAGAAGCTTGAAAAAGCAGGCGAGTATGAATATGAAGTGGTTTTGAACACAGAAGGTTTAACTAAAATAACAGATTACCTTTATAAAAAAGATATAGGTGACGGTGCACTCTATTTCTTCACTCCTACGGTTCTCTCTCAAAATAAAGAAAAAGAAGGCTTTTGGAACAATCCAAATTATCTTGATTTCATATCCGAACTAACAGAAAAAATAGCAAGATATTAAAGTTATATTATTTTTTAGGATTTATTATGAAAAAACTGTTTTTATTATTTTTATTATTAATTTTATCAATATCCGCTTTTGCTAACATTACTTTTCCCGATTTTGATTGTGACAAGATTTGTTATAAGCCGGGAGAGACTGTCAACTGTTATGCTGATGTGGTTAGTGACAGGTCCTGTGATGCCACAATCACATGGTATGTTTATAAAGATATTAATAATAAAAAAGAATATAAAACCGAAACTCTTCATCTGCTTCGAGATTTCCCCACAAGAGCTTTGTTCTCTTTCTCCACTGACGAAAAGGATATGTGGGGCTATGAAGTTGAATTTGTAGTCAATGACGGAGAGAGTGATTATTCCGATTGTGTATACTACTGTGTGGGAAACAAACCCCAAGTAGTGGGTCATTACGGAAGAACTTGCAACAGATGTTCATATACCTTTGATGAGGCTCTTGATACTGTTCGTCTTGCTTTTAAAAGCGGTCACTATACAGTTATGGAGTGGTTTTCATGGCAGCCTTCATGTTGGGAAGCTATGGCACCAAAGGAAGACGCTTGGGTGTCCGGTCAAACCGGATTTATAGCAAAAAAAGATTATATAAAAGCTCTCATTGAGGAAGCTCACAAACTGGGTATGTCAGCTCTCACTTATGATATAAAATTTTCTTGGGGGTACAAGGGAGCTGAGTTTATAAGAGAGCATTTTGACTGGTGGAATTATGATAAATTCGGTAATCCTTTCCCTAATATGAATACCTATGATATCTCCGTAATGGACCAGACTCTTGATTTTATGCATACAGGGGAATATGAGTGTAAAGTTTCTCCTCAATGGATTTGGTGGGACAGCGGTGTTCTGTTAAATGACGAAATGAAAGACCTTTACCTTAACCAAATAAAAGAGAGTATAGAAATGTTTGGCTGGGACGGTGTTCGTCAAGATGGTATAGCGGAATTTAAAGATGTTTACAACAGAGAGGGAAAACTTGTCAAAGCCAATCCCAAATTTAAAGATAAAGCAAATTGGATAAGATATGCTCGTAAATGGATGAAGGAGAATATAGGTCCCGATTGTGAGATGGATTTCAACGCAGGGAGTGTGGAATACCCTCTTGAAAAAACAGATCCGGAAATCTTTAAAGCTATGGCTGAGGACGATTCCTATGTTCTGTGGGAAGGTGTCACTTATTGTTATCAAAAGACCAATGAACTCAATAATCTGAATAATCTTATATATTATGCCAATTTAGAATCCAAAGCCGCAAGAGAAGCGGGAGGATACAGGTATGCCATGCAGGGTTTAGGTTCAAATGAGATTTTAGAGGCAGTCTTTACAGCTTGCGGAATTAAGACGGACAGACAACCTGCCCAAGATCCTCCGTTTAAATACAGAGCAGAGCCGGAGAGAAGTTTCAACTTCAGATACGGAGAATATTTCTGGAACAATAAACTAAAAAGAGTGGAAAACGCCACAGATTTTATATCTGTTGACAATGATAATATTCTTTGGAAGGATACAGTTCAATATTTGGAAAAAGGAAGGAAAAAATATTATATTGTTCACTTAATCAACCATGCAAAAGACTTTTCCGCCACCACTTGGCCCGAAGAAGAATATGAAAATATTAAAGTTTCCATAGACACAGTAGATTTTGTCAATGCCTATGTTTTAAGCCCCGACTTTGGAGAGAAAAATTCCTTTGTGGTTAAAGCAGAGGAAGACGCAAAAAACATAACTGTGCCAAAATTAAAAATATGGGATGTGGTTGTGTTTGAAACCCAAATGCTTGAAAGATAAAATAATGCTACTCATTATATAAAGGATATTGTTATGAAAAAAACTCTCTTAATTCTAATGCTCTTTTTGTTAAGCTTAAATCTTTTTGCAGCAAAGAGTATTCTCAGCGGAATGAACGACCTGTTAATCACATCATCCTTAGGATACGACAGAAACCCCTGTTTCCTTGAATGGTATCAGTTTGACCAAAATTGGAAATACTTTGATTCCAAGGTTATAAGGTCCACTAACGAAACTTGGATAGGCACGGTGGCGGGAGATATAAACCAAGACGGTTATATAGATTTTTTAACCTCTCTTGACAACAACAGAGGCTACTCCCATGTCCGCACCTATCCTCTTGACAGATACGCTTCCATAAGAGAGAATGCCACTATTTACGATAATCTTCCCAATGAAGCTTGGAGACATATCTCCGGAGTGGAATACGCAGATGTAACGGGAAACGGAGAGAATGATTTGCTCATTATAGGAAACGACAAACAAGGCAATCGTCACATTTCTGCCATATTCTATAAAGACGGACACATAGTAGGAGAAGAAGAATTGTGTGATGTTCCTGCAGAAGCCTACAATATGGCACTTTATAACAATGTTATCTATGTGACCTGTCCGGACCAAAAGAAAATTATTACCACCATAATGGCATATACCTTTGATAAAGGTTTTAATCTTAAAAAGAAAGCTCAAATAGCTACCTTTAAAAAGGACAAGGGTAAAATAACCGGAATTACAGTCAGAGAAGAAAAGGGAAAGCTTGTGGTTGTCCTATGTGGTCACAATTGGGATGCTTTTGAAAGTGAAGAAGGAGAAAAGGATAAAGGTGTCTCTTCCGCTCAGGATACCTACTTTCTTCTCCCAAGTGTGGATTTAGCTACCACAACCTCCTTTTTGCAAAAAGGTGAAATAAAGGGAGATAAGATTCTTAATTTAAAAAATATTGAAGAGATTAAGGGAAGACGATGGCAAGACGTCACATTTGTAAAAGATTTTACTCCAAAATCCATAGAAATTCCTATCACCGTAAGTCCCACCAAAAACTGCCTTCACATAATGGGCTTATTCTCAAATTACTATCATTTTGATAAATATTTTTCAAGTATAGATAAATGGTATGTAAAAGTTGAGGCTCAAACGGAAAGTCTTATAAAAAGCGGGGACTTTTCGCAAATAGGTAATTATAAATATGTAGTGGTAAATGATGTGCCTATTTATGCTTTAGGAGAGGAAGGGCTTGTGGCTCTTATTAGCTATGCCAATGCCGGTGGAGTGGTTATTTTCTGCAACGGTTTAATGTCCGGCGCTACAGGCGGATTTAAAGAAAGTGATTTTATGGAAACCTTAGGGCTTTCTCTTTACAGAAGTTCAAAAGTTGAGATGAGGGACAATGTGACATATATTAAAGGCACCACTCTGTCAGAAAATTCAAATACCTCTGTTCTGGACCAAAAGGGGGATGAAATTCTCTTCTCTGTCACAAACATGGGAGGGGGAAAGATATATTATATAGGTATTACCCCGAATACGGAAGACCTGACAGATTTCCAAAGGACACTGGATACTTATATGAAAACCATAATGGGCAGCACCGAAATATCACTAAACAGGACAAAAAACTTTTTCAGTGATATATGACTGAATATAAAAAGAGTATTTTTATCTATTAAAGAAAAGTTCCCAAAAAAGGAAGAAAGCTAATGAAAAAAAACATATTTTCTTTATTATTTTTATTACTTTGTATAAATCTTTTTGCCAATATTAACTATTGTGAAGCTGATAAGGTTGTATATAAACCGGGAGATGTGGCAGAATTTACCGTAAATATAACAGTGGAGCAGGACGAAGATGTCACCGTCACCACATACATTTTCAGCGATATTTATAATTGGGAAAAAGTCTCAGAAGAAAACATAACTCTTTATAACAAAAACAAAGTCCCCAATAATATTGTTAAATCTCACTGGACTGTGCCGGAAGATGCAGAATGGGGTTATGCAGCTCTCGTTTCTATATCCACCACCCAAACAAATGGCAATGCCTATATATATTTTGCTGTAGGAAAGGAAAAGATATATAAATACGGCTATTGGGGTATGATTTGCAACAGAGGCATGTATTCAAAAGAAGAGTGTATAGTCAATGTTAAGGAAGGTTTTAAACAAGGTCATTACAGTGCTATGGAATTTTTCTCTTGGCAACCTTCTTGCTGGGATGCCATGGCTCCGGAGGAGAATGAGTGGCTTTCAGGACAAACAGGTTATATAGAAAAAAAAGATCATATGAAAGCTATGATTGATGCAGCCCACGAAAGCGGAATGAATGTGTTCTCTTATCATCAAGCTTGTTCTTGGGGACAGGGGGGAGAGGAATATTTGCGTTGTCACCCACAGTGGTGGAACTACGACAAACACGGAAAGCCCTTCGCCGACCTAAATGTATATGATATGTCTCTCCTTGACAACACATATGAGTTTAATACAGACAGAAAAAACTGGAAGGACAGTGGTGTTCACCCTCAATGGATATGGTGGTCCACGGGAAATCTTGTTTTTGAAGGCATGGTGGATTTCTTCTTTAATGAACTTAAAAAATCTAAGGAAATGTTTGACTGGGACGGTTTTCGCTCTGACGGATTTGTTCGAAATGAAGATACCTATGACGCCGAAGGAAATGTGATAAAGAAAGATTCCGATTACCCCGATTATTCTTCTTGGGTCAGATACATAAGAAAGAGAATGAAAGAGGAGTTGGGAGAAGAGACCACCTTCCATTTCAACTCAGGCTCTGTGGCTTATCCTCTTGAAAAAACATCTCCCGAAGTCATAATGACTAATGGGGAAGACAATTCTTTTGTTTTGTGGGAAGGAGCCACATACGCGTATAATAAAGGTTTTGACCTAAATGATATGAGAAATTTTGCGGAATACGGACATAAAGAAGTGGAAATTACTCGCAAGGTGGGTGGTGATAGATATGTTATGATGGGCCTTGGCACCAACGAATATATCCAAGCTATCGTCACAGCCTTTGGCGGAAGAGTGACGGGAATTGTGGGGCTTCCTTGTGACCCTCCACAAAGATATTACCCCGCTCCCTACCTTGATTTTGCTTTTCGTTTTGGTGAGTTTTTCTGGAATAACAAACTTGTTCATGTAGAAAATGAGAAAAGTTTTATTTCTGTAGATAAAAATGTTTATTGGGATACTCTTGTCCAGAAGCTTGAAAAGAATGGGAAAACCTATTATATGGTTCACCTTATAAACGCTCCCGAGTCTTATTCTGTCAGCGACCCCATTCCCGCTCCTGTGGAAAACGTGACGGTAAAGATAGATGTAGAGGGAACAGTTAAATCCTATGCCATAAGCCCTGATTTTGGTCCTGACAACAGCTTTGCTTATGCACAAGGCGACAGCATTTTATTAATCCCCGGCGTAAAGCAATGGACCGTAGCTGTATTTGAAGTTGCGCAATAAAAAATGCAAAATGGTCACCCCCACCTTTCGTCCGAGCGGGTGGCTTAAATTGTTAGGCTTCTATCGTAAAATTCGCATACTTGCAAATTTTACTCCTGACCACCCACCGTCTTCGACGGTCCCCCCTCCTTCCAAATCCCTAAAAGTTTCGCCATTGGCTTAACTTTTTGGGAATGGGTCCTTGAAATGAATTTGCTTTTGCAAATTCATTTCAAAGAGGGTGAATCTAACGACTGAGGCTTTTTTGCCACCATTTCCCCTCTACTACGTAAGGGTTTAAGACCGGCCTCTTCCCCCCTACCAAGGGTCTAGTCAAAAATCTTTAGTGATAAAGATTTTTGCCGTCGGGCACCTGAAAATCGTAGATTTTCCGGCTCTTGCTAAAAACGACAAGTTGTTGTCGTTTTTACAAAAAAGCGATGCTTTTTTGCCGCAATTCAACCCGAAAAGTCGTAGCGTAGCAAGACTTTTTGGGATTTGGTGCTACGTAAGTGGGGTAGGGGGGGTGATATTATTTATTTATCATTTAATTTTTCATTCTTCATTTTGCATTTACGATAAGCGTGTAGTTTAGCAAATTCCCAATTAAAGTTGAACGCACTTATTTTTTCTTATTTCTGATTTTTATTTATCCGGTAGGTTTTTACATATTTCGTCTTCAGTATAGCTTCTTCCCGGTTTTTTGTTTGTCCATTTTCCTATTATTTTTGGATATTTAAAAATAAAAAACCAAAATAAAACTATATATACTAAAATTATCACATACTCATTGGGACTTTTAACATTTATTGCGGCGAAAGATTTTTCCCCTAAGGTGTTAATCACATATAAAATAGTTTTGCCTATAAAATTGAGAGCATAAACACCCCAATCTCCCACGTAAGGAATACCCCATATAATTAAGAAAATAACAGAAGCAACAAATATAACACTTGCCAAAAATCCTACAAGAACATTGGCAAATACTCCTATAATAGATATATATTCAAAATAGTATACAGTCACAAGTCCCACAATGAGATAAACAGAAACTGTGGTTATGATGGGAAGAACAATGCTTAAGGAAACTCCTCGGAATATCCATCTAAAGAATCTGTCATTTATTCTTATTGATTGAATATATTTATATGTAAGATTACAAGTAGGTCCCGCCACATATATCATGGCAAACAAACAGAGATATGACAGTTGAAAACCCGCATCAAAAAGGTTTGAAGGGTTAACAAGCAAAAGCAAAAATGCGGAAAGAAAATATATTATCTTAAATGAAGAGATTATTTTGAAAGTTTTTCCGAGGAGAATCAGAGAACACATAAGGGCTGCCCTTAAAATAGAGGCGGGAAAGCTGATAAGTGCAGCATATATCCAAATTAGGAATGTTGTTATAATATTTTTCTTTCTAAATTCTATGAAGAACAATGCGCACCAAAGGAAAATAGTTAAAACATAACAGTTAAGTCCGGAAGCTGCCAAGAGATGAAGGGTGGAAGTGTTTACAAAATTGTTGTAAGTGTTACTGTCCAAATAGTTTCCGTTTCCTAAGACCATTCCCATTAAAAGATTTCCCGTTTCTGTATTGAGATTGGAAAATACATTTATAATATAGGTTCTTAAGGCGTCTATAAAATAGGGATATTTGGGCTTATTTAAGATCCTTAGATTGCTTTCGTTCTTAAGAGAGTAAATAAAATATATATTTTTTCTTGAAAGATATTTTTGATAGTTAAATTTCTCTCCTTCCGTATAATTTGTGGGAGAGAAAAAATAACCTTTTAATCTAATCCTGTCTCCTCTTTTAAGTTTTGTATCACATTTTAGATAAACAATTATTTTACCCTTGCAGTTATGAATGGTCTCCGTAAAAACTCTGTCGCAATTTAGGTAAAACATATAGGTATTTTTATGTTTTTCTATATCAGAGCAAATGATTCCTTCTACAATATTTATTTCACTTGAATCCAACTTTCCTATGTGATCGTTGGGGAGAATTTTGTGGGAGAAGCACATAAGTCCTCCCATAAGTAAGATTAGGGAAAAGAAAATAATTTTTTTCTTGAGAGTGACGCAACAAATAAGAGGTATAGTTATGAGGATTATCCATGATGCGGGAGAAGGGATAGAATCGGAAATAATAATACCTAAAGAAAAAGCCACCGTGGCTAAAAAAATATTTAGTTCCGGCAGCTTTTTTGTATCATCAATTATTTTCATCTTCTGCTTTTACCAAGTTTCTGGCAAATTCTATTGAGTCAAATTCTTTCATTTCATTCATACCTTCACCGGTTGTAATGATTTTGATAGGTATTTCAAGGTCACATTTAACAGTTATAACCACACCACCTTTGGCAGTTCCGTCCATTTTGGTTAAGACTATACCGGAAATGGGAACGCTTTCTTTGAATATTTGTGCTTGGCTTATGGCGTTTTGACCGGTGGTGGCGTCTAAAACAAGCAAAACTTCGTCACAGGGTCTGCCTAAGGCTTTTTCTGTGGCTCTGCCTATTTTGGCAAGCTCTTCCATAAGACCTGCCTTGTTGTGAAGACGACCGGCAGTATCTATAAGGACTACGTGAGCTCCCTTTGCTTTGGCAGAGGAAATGGCATCAAAAACCACAGCTCCCGGGTCTGATCCGTGTTGTTGTTTTACAATGTCAACATCAGCTCTTTTTGCCCAAATTTCCAATTGTTCTATGGCTGCGGCTCTAAAGGTGTCTGCGGCGGCTATAATAACTTTTTTCCCTTTGTTTTTAAAGTAGTTAGCAAGCTTTGCAATGGAAGTGGTTTTGCCAACACCGTTTACACCCACAAACATATATACAGTGGGAATTTCTTTCGGTTCTTTCAGTTTGATATCCACATTTTTGGTCACCATGTCAGCAAGTAGGTTGGCAAGAAGATTTTGTAATTCTCCTCCGAGAGAGAGCTTTTGGCGTCTGGCTTCATCCCTTAACTTTTCCATTAATGGGTCAACTGTTCGAACACTTAAATCCGCTTCAATGAGAGCTTCTTCAAGCTCCTCAAAAAGTTCTTCATCAATAGGTTTTCTATTGGTTAAAATATCACTGACTTTATAAAATAAATTCTTAAAAAAACCCATAATAATTATTCCTTTTATTCTTAGTGGTGCTACCCATTATTCAATGCAAAATGAAAAATGCTGTCCCCCTAAGCCGTAGGCTTGGGGGGTGGCAGTTGCGTAAGCAACTGACGGGGGGGATGGAATTTAATGCAAAGTAAATGTGGGACTTTGTCCCACTATGGTTGGCGAGCTATAAACTTTATAGTCGCTCTTTGAAATTTAGATGCCGGTAAATGTGTCCCCCTATTTTGCGTAATAAATACGGGATACGGTAAATGTGTCCCCCTATTTCCGTAGGAAATGGGGGGTGTGAGGTGCCACGATTTCTTTGGTCAAAAAAGGAGAAATAAATGGTGGCGATCAAAGACGCAAATGGTAAATATACCCTAAATTTCCGAAAATGTGTTATAATAGAAGTGGTGGAGAA
>JAFSVJ010000005.1 GCA_017445025.1 Abditibacteriota bacterium
CATTTCCACACTTACACTATTCAAATTTCAAAGAACATTAAGATTTTTAACACTGATTTTAAGCTGATTTCTTATTGCTTTTTAGTTAAAATCTTTTAAAATCACAGAGTGTGACCTTTATTATTATACCACAAACGCATACCCGTTGTCAAGCCCTTAAACCACTTTTTTGAAAAAAAATTAAAAAATTTTTTGTTTTTTTTGATTTTTAGAAAAATCTTAGGGTTTAAAGAAGATTTTATGGTATATCACTGAGTGTGACTTTATTATTATACCACAAACCGGGGGGTGTTGTCAAGTATTTAAAAAAGGGAGTTGAAAAAATTCTTTATAGAATGGTCCAAAACTGATAAAAACATCTATAAAATAGACAGCGAAAACACCTACTCCGATCAATATACCAGCGACACGATTCACCCCAACGACATCGGAATGAGTGTTATGGCTGATAATTTTATAATAAGTATATAAAAAAATAGTAAAAAATAAATATTAAATAAAAAAGGTGTCATCAGACACCTTTTTTAGAAAAAACAAAACAAAAAGTGATAATTTTCAAATCCTCACCACCCCTTAATATCTAGTCAAAGATAATACCCCCCCTTTCGTCCGAGCCGGTGGCTTAAATTGTTAGGCTTCTATCGTAACATTTGCAGTTTAGCAAATTTTACTCCTGACCACCCACCATTCGCTTTGCGAATGGTCCCCCCTCCTTCCAAATCCCTAAAAGTTTCGCAAGCTCAACTTTTTGGGAACCCTTGGATGAAAGGAATTTGCGGTTGCAAATTCAGTTCAATTCTCAGGGTTCCCGAAAAGTGGAGTTTACAACACTTTTTGGGATGAGAAAGAGAGTGAGAGTGGGAAAGGGTTAATTAATATTCAACTATTACACACTCATAAGGTTTCAAACTAAATGTAACCTTTCCGGCCTCTTCTACAAAATTATAAGTATATTTGTCAAAGAAAGGTTTTATTTTTCCCTTCATTTCATAGGTAACGGTTTCGGCAGTAGGTTCTCCGTTTACTATAACAGCATAATTCTTTTTACCCACTTTCCATACATTTGAGTGAACTTTATCATTAACTCCCAAAGGACCTTGGGATTCTCCCTTAAACAGAACCTGTGCAAAGTCTGTCACTTCCTTATTCAGTTCCTTAAAGTAATTCCATTGTTCCGGATAATCATAAATACAATATGCATTATAAGGGGTATCCTTATCAACTTCCGGAGAGGCAAAGGCATACCAGCACAATCCCGTGGCACCGTATACTATATAGAAAAAGGCTTGACATTTCATTTGTTCGCAAGTGGGCATTTTCCAGTCTCCGTTTCTCACCCAACCGAAAGCCTGAGGCACAGCCCACAGGGCTTTTCCGTTTTTCTTTCCGTATTCGTTAGCAGGTTCCATTAATCTAAACAGTGCGTTAAGTGAAGGGTTGGGGTTACTCCTTGTAAATTCGTAAGCGTCCGGCATCATAACATCAAAACAATTAACAGCATCTTTGAAAATGGGAGCAAAACAAACAGCACCGCCACAAGGTCTGTATGGATCCATTTCCTTTAAAATGTTATACATTTCAATGTCATGGTCCAACTTTTCGTCATAAGGCTCATCAATGGTATAATAAAAAATACCGTTTTTGTTTTTGTTATATGCATCAATATAGGTTTGCAGTCTTGCTCTGTCTCTACAGTCACCTATTTCGGAAACGATATTTATTCCCGCATCGGCATATCTGTCCACTATGCCCATATCAATAACTTGAGCGTGACCTGTGGTAAAGCCTCTTTCTTTCAATTCCTCAATAATTTTTGCTTCTGCAAGCTCGGGAGTTTGGTCTTGTTTCAATTCGTTTAAGTGTCTTATCATATTTCCCCCTGTGTGGTAAAGCATTATAGGGAATATGGGCTTTCCGTTTTCATAACAAATCTGTCTCTCGTCAAAAGTTATTTCCACATCATTGGGAGGGAGAACTTTAAATGTTTTTTCTATATTTCTTATATTTCTTCCGTTTTTATCCGTCAATTTTAAAGTGTAAGAATAATCTCCCACAGACAATTTAGACAAATCGTAAGAAATAAGAGTTGGCTTGTTTGGCAAAAGGGTGTATTTCTTTGAAATAATATTTCTGCTTTTACCTTTAAGGGCGAAATCTATGGTTATTTTGTCCTTTGCGGTCAGGTTAATTCTCAATTTCTTATTGGGATCCTTGGACATAACCTGATCTCTGTATTTTGGGTATATGACATCCATATCCAAAACATCCTTCACGTTTACTGTATAAATTGGAGTGGATCCTATAACTTTCTCACCTATATAAGCCACACCCATTATTTGGTTTTCTCCCACATTTTCAAAAACAACATCGCAAATACCTTTGGCACCCTTAAAAATATCTCCTGTGGTTAAATTTATAATCTCATATTGAAGATTATCGCTTAATTTGATATTGTTTTTGCCGAAATTGTATTCTTCTTTTGCGGCTAAAGTCAGGTCATATTTCAAATTCGAATTGTCTATTTTAGAAACCATATTAAACTCTTGCCAATATTGAGAGTCCCCTGCTTTCTCTACGGGAATATTAACCATACTGTATAGAGTTTCTTCCGGCTTACCTGTATGATAATTTCTGAAAACATTAACCTTTATTTTTTGGTCTTGATTTGGCGTCATCTCAATAGCTGAATAAGGGATATTTATATTGGCTTTCCAATTTTTACCTTCCGCAAATGCCTTGCTTGACCAAAATGTGTTATAACCACTGTTCCCGTTTTTGGAATCAGACTGAATATTATTTGAATTAAGGGCAAATTTGTAAATATCACCATGGTTTTCAATATAAACTTCTACGCTGTCGTCGGAAGAAAGGTCGTCGTCACGACGAGTCATATTTGTGGTTTTGTTAATAAGGTCGGAATCATTACAAATAACATCTATGGTGATTTTGTTCTCGTCATATTTAACAGTGCACTCTGTTTTATCTGCATTTGAACCTATAATTGGGGAAAGTTCACGTGAAAAAGGACTGTTTTGTTCTAAATCTACAGTAGGCAAAATTTTAGCACTGCCGTGTCTGTCGGATTTGGCAAAACTAATGGCATTTTTCACAAACCCCGCTGAAGCAAAACCGTTATCATACTTAGGCCCTCCCACAATAAGCAAACCCTTTCCTATTTCCGCATAAGCAATAACAGGTCTGTCTTTAAGGTCTACATAAAGGGGGATAAACTCAGGTGATACTTCATTAAATATTCCCCAGTTGATACTTGGAGTTTTGACTTCTTTCAATAGGGGGTGGTGAATTTGGTAAGGTCGAGCCTTTTCTATTTCGGCATTGAGATTGCCTCCTCCCGCTTCGTTTTTAAACACCAAACCAAAGGTTTTGGGGAGAAAGTCCACAACGGAAGGATAGTTGGCATCGGTTATAATGAGAACGCCACCGTCTTCCACATATTTTTTGAAGGGATAATTTTCAAGGGGTTTGGTGTTTTCGTAGTTGCCAACGGTGGAGAATATGATACAATCCACATTAAAATTAAAAGAGTCTAATGTGGTATTTTCAAATTCTTCACATTTTAAGCCCGCACTGTTGAAAGGCTCTTTATAAATATTTTTATAATAATATCCGCCATTACTGTAGGCAGAATATATAACACTTACAGTCTGGGCATTTGCATAAGTTGAGAATATAAGCAGATAAAACACTGCCAATAAACAAAATACAGATATGATTCTTTTCATATTCTATCTCCTTTTTTATTTCCTACTTTTATTATACCAAAGATTAAGTATATATGCAAATAATAAGAATCCTATAAAAAAAGTCTTTCCGAGGAAAGACTTTTTTAAATAAAAATTATCTGTCAGATTCCAATGTTGCACCGGGTGTCCACCATACAGTAGCACTGTCATACCAGCAAATAACATTTAAAGGACCTTGATATAATTTATAATATTTGGCGTGACCATCAGAAAAAGCAAAGTTTGCACCACCGTTGTGTCTAATTGGGTCGCTAACACCCCAAGATTGAAATACAGCAGGATTATCATATTTTAATAACAAAGTAAAAGGACATTGATAGCATTGGCTTGAATCTCCACCTCTTTGACAACCATCACAACAGAAAACCAACTTTGATGTATTATCAATTTCTGCAAGACAAACAGGTCTTAATAAACCGGGATTATATTGATTCCAAGACTCCCACAAATTGGCAGTGGCTCCGTTTACACATAAACCATTGTTATAACCATAACCGGGGACTTTTTTATATCCGCTTGGGCAAATATAAACACCAAGATTCTTCACATAAGGAAAAATCATATCTCTCCAAGACCAAGGGTTGCCTTCTGAGTCTCCCAAACCATACATTAACCAACCAAATCCTTGTTTACAAGGATATGAAGCGTCAACATTGGTTGTGTCTATTGTTCTGTTGAAAATGATTGGCACTGTCTCGTCGTAATCATCCACATACAGCAGGAGTGCTGTTGCAAGTTCTTTACAGTTAGACAAACAACTTGCCGCTCTTGCCTTTTCTCTTGCCTGTGCGAACACAGGGAACAATATTGCTGCCAGTATAGCTATGATAGCTATCACCACCAGCAACTCGATAAGCGTAAAACCCTTTTTCATTTATTAACCTCCAAAATCGCCATTAATATTTATACGGATAAATATTTTTAGGCTTTAGTGTTTTACATTTTTATTATACCATATTTAAAAAATCCTTGTCAAGGGCAAAAATAACAAATTTATCCGTATAACATATAAAGAATTTGCAAAAATTATGTTCATTTGGTATAATAATACTTGATAAAAATCACAAAAATCAAGTTTAAAATCAATATAAATTTCAAAAAAAATAAAATTATTTAAAAAATAAAAAAAGGTTGTATTATGAAGAAAAAAGATTTGGTTGCAGAATATATTAAAAATATGATTAATAAGGGCAGGTTAAGACAAGGGGACAATTAAAAATCAAAAAGGACAAATTTAATCATTTTTTTGCAAGAAATAGCGAATTGACGTCATCGACTGTAATGAGTGAGTAGTGGGGCGAATTTTTAGGCATTAGCCATAAAAATTTGTTTCAATACGAGCGAGTGTCAAGGAGATAAGTCAAGAGTTATTTCGTTAAGCAAAAAAAAAGAGAAAATTTAGGGATTTTTGATTTTTAATATTAAATTTAAATAGGTAATAATTATGAAGAAAAAAGATTTGGTTGTAGAATATATTAAAAATATGATTAATAAGGGCAGGTTAAGACAAGGAGACAAAATACCTACCGAGTCAGAGATAATGAAGGAACTAAATATTTCTCGTTTTACAGCTCGGAGTGGAATTGACTCCCTCAGAAAAGAAAATATAATTGAAACCCTTCACGGATCCGGAAGTTATGTAAAAAACTTCTCCGGATTAAAAAAATATATTTTGATTATTGCGGAGGATAATGTTATATCCGGTGTTGCTCGCGAAAGTTATAGATTTATTATAAATGAGTTGAAAAACAAAATAGAAGAACTTAATTATATACCATATTATTATATTGACAGAAAGAAAAGCGATGTCCTAAAAGAAATCCCTCAAATAATAGCGGAAACCAAAGGAGTTCTCTCAGTTCAAAGCACGGATAAAACCCTTGACACTCTGTCTAATTTTAACATTCCCATTGTTTCCGTTATCAAATGCACTGCCAAGGATTATTCCACGGTTATGACGGATTATCCCTCATTTTACGCCAAAATATACAATTTAACAAAAAAATATAATCTGAAAAGAATCCTTATTTTTCAAATTTCTCACACCATATACAGAAACAATAAGGATAACTATATTCACTATGCCAATGACGCTTATTGTAAGAGATATGATTTTGTATATGTCAATTATTCAAACAATTTGCCTTCCGCCATAAGTATTTTTACCAACAAAATGAAATCATTAAAATATATCCCCGATGTAATTATATTTTTGGATGAAACCATATATAACAATGTTTTTCCCATTTTCCCGGAATTTGATAAAATATTGAGAAAAACCAAAATCATAACTCACTCCTCAGGATACAGACAAGACTGGGGAGACACTTATGATATTTGCAGAGTAGAATTTAACATGAAAGAAATGGCGGAGAAAGCCATTGAACTACTTATAAAAAAAATCCATGGAGAATTTATTAACAGACAAAACATATACTTAGAACCTGTTGTTATTAATGAAGAAATATTTAAGTAAAAAAGTCTGTGCCGATTTAATGAAAAATGCAGAATGCAGAATTAAATGTAGAATGCAAAATAATAGTGGTGGGTCGCACCACAGTCTGATTTCTGATTACTGATTTCTGATTAAAAAAAAGGAGCTGTTAGGCTCCTATTGTATACTTTCCTTTATATAAATAATCTTTAAAATCAGGCATAGAATCGAACAAAAGTTTTATTGGCAGGTCATGGGGTGCATCTATATTAACTTCATAACAGTCGTTATGTTTTTCCCAAAAGGTAGAGACAATACCTTTATTTGTTTTCAAAGATGTATTTGCTTTATCTATTCCCATAAGGTTGGGGATTGTTAAGACAAACTCACCGTTAATATAGTCAAGTCCACCAATACTTTTTTGTATAAAGCTGTCAACTGTTCCGAACATAGGATGATTTCTTGAAGACAGGCCGTCCCAGGATTCCCACAAAGTGGTAGCTCCTTCATTTATCATATAACTAAATCCGGGATAATCACTGTTTAAAATAATATCAAGGGCTTTTTGCTTTTGGCCGATTTTGGCTAATGTGTCAAATATTGCCCAAATGCCTACTATTCCACAGTTTAATTTGTTATCAAAATCATCTATAACTTTAAGAAAATGTGCAACATGTTTCTCATAATTATTCTTTGGAACCATATCAAGTAATATTCCGAGAGCAGAAGCTGTCAGGGACTTATCAAAATAATAATTCTTATCATAATTATACCATTTTTCATTAATCTTGTCTTTTATTGATAAACTTGATGAAAAACTTTTTTCATCCTCCCCTTTTCCTAAAATATTAGCAAAACCTGTCATTATTTTAAGTAGATTATAATAAATCATATTGGTGACGCAGTAAGGTTCTGTCCACTTGCTTTTGGCTCCTCGCCAATCAAAGTCTATATCAACCCAATCCCCTAATGCGTTTGAGTTTTCCCCTGAAAGAAGGTGGCCTTCTCTCAAACTTTCCACTCTGTCAATATAAGCTTTCATATAGGGGTAAAATTCACTGATTATATTGATATCTTGGGTATATTTATAGATATAATAACATAGCATTATCATAACTCCCGCCCAGGTAGGGTCCCAGGTTTTATTCTCTTTTTTCAAATTACTCCAACCCGGGTTAGGAATAATTGGAGAGGGATCACCAAATCTTTCCCAATCGCCTGCAATATCCAAAAGCCACTTTTTATAGCCTAATATTGAATCAAAATTCAAAAGCCCGTAGGATATACCAAGCCAACCGTCTCCCGTCCAACCGTTTTTCTCTCTCGTAGGACAGTCTGTGGGAATAGATTGCCAATTTAAGATATATGTTCGAGCACACATTTCGTGGATTTTGTTTATAGTTTCATTGCTGCAAGAAAAATTATTATACCTTGCAAAATCATTATGAACACTGTATATAGTTATATCTTCTGCTTTAATTTCACAATTCCCATATATTTTTATGTATTGAAACCCATAATAAGAAAATTTAGGTTCACAAATATCTTCCCCTCCGGAAAGTTTGACCTCAAAAGTTTGGAAAGTATTATATGTAAACGAAGCGAGATTGGTTTTCTCCGATTCTATAAACTCTATTTTTATTATATCATCTTTTACTCCTTTGAGCTTTATCCTTGCCCAACCTACAGTATTTTTGTCAAGAGTGATAAGAGTTGTCTTGTCATCTGTTTTTTCTACCTTAACAATTTTAACCTCTTCCCGGCCGGATGAGAACTTTTTAATAGGATTGATAATCTCTTTTTGGAGTTTTCCCTTAGGTGCCGGGTGAAGATAAACTTTATTCCAATCAAATATATCATTATTTGGCAAACACCAATCACTTTTATACATATTCATATCATGATATTCACCGCTTCTTATATTTTGATACTCTATATAACTTTCTGTGAAAAACCAAGTCTCATCTGATAGAATATCTTCACAAGTTCCGTCATCATATAATAAAGATAATGTGAGAATGGCTTTGGTATTGCCTCTCCAAAAAGCTTTTCCAAAACCCCATTCGTCGTCTTCATATTGATTGTAAAACCCATTTCCTACGAGTAACCCTATTCTGTTGTTTGATTTAATATAATTTGATATATCATAAGAGGAATAGTATATTACCTTGTCATAATCCGTAAAGGAAGGAGTTAAGACATGGTCTCCTATTTTTGAACCGTTTATATATGCCTCAAAATACCCACATGATGTAACGTTTAATTCAGCAGCCTTAAGTTTTTTATTAACAGAAAAATCTTTGACAAACATAAAAGCCTTTGTATCCTTTGGCAAATCCTTAGGATCAAACCCTTCATACACATCTTTTAGCTTCCCTTTAAGTTCTTCTGCAACTATATTATTATCTTTAAATGCAGATATCCATTTGGCTTGCGGATTCATAACTATCACCCTAAATTTTAGTCTTAATTCTAATATTATTATAATATTTAGCAACTGTATTTTGCAAATTAATACTCTATTATCGCACATTCGTAAGGTTTCAGGTTAAAGGTGACCTTATCTTTTTCTTTGGTAAAATCATAAGAATAAGATTCAAAGAAAGGTTTTATTCCTCCTTTGATTTTATAGGATACACTTTGTTCTGTGGGTTCTGCATTAACAATAATAGCATAACTTTTATTTCCTACTTTCCACACATTTGAATGAACTTTATCATTTACTCCCAAAGGACCTTGGGATTCTCCCTTAAACAAAACCTCTGCAAATTCTGATATTTCTCTGTTAAGAACCTTAAAATAATCCCACCTGTCGGGATAATCATAGACACAATATGCGTTATAAGGAGTATTTTTATCTTCTTCAGGAGAAGCAAAAGCATACCAACATAAACCTGTAACGCCATATACCAAATAGAAATAGGCTTCACATCTCAACTGTTCACAAGTTGGCATAACCCAATTGATTCCGTTTTTCCAACCAAAAGCTTGAGGCACAGCCCAAATAGGTTTTCCGGTCTTTTGGCTTTGTTCTCTTGCGGGTCCCAATAATCCCAAAAGTGAATTTAAGGAAGGAGTTTTGTTATTATTGGTAATTACATAAGCGTCAGGCATTAAAATATCAAAACATTTCACAGCGTCCTTAAATACATTGGCATTACAAACCGCTGCACCACAAGGCCTATAAGGGTCAATTTCTTTTAAAATATTGTATATCTCTATATCATGGTCAAGGGTTGTAATGTAAGGCTCATCAATGGTATAATAAAACAACCCGTTTTTGTTTTTATTATATGCGTCTACAAAACCTTGCAAAACTCCCCTATCTCTTTGGTCACCTATTTCAGATACAATATTTAATCCTGCCTCTTTATATCTGTCTACTATTCCAAAACCTATCATTTGAGCATGACCTAAATTAAAGCCTCTTTCTTTTGCAGATTCTAAAACCATAGCTTCTTCCAAAGCAGGAGTTTCAGCCTGTTTTATTCTGTTTAAGTGATCTATCATAGCTCCTCCCAAATGATATAACATTATGGGGAAAATAGGTTTACCGTTTTCATAACATATATTTTTCTCATCAAATGTTATTTCCACATCACTTGGCGGCAAAACCCTAAAGCCTTTTTGTATTTCTCTTATGATTTTGTCTTTATCATCAAAAACTTTAAAGATATATGAATATTCTCCGACAGGCAATTTTCCCAAATCATAAGAAATAAGAGTAGTTTTATCCGGTTGTATTGTGTATTTCTTGGAATAAATCTCTTTATCATTCCCCTTAATTAAAAAATCTACCATATATTTTTTCTCAGAAGAAACATTTATTCTAAGTTTTTTATTTGGATCCTTTGACATAACCTGATCTCTATATCTGGGATATATGACATCTAAAGATAAAGCATCATTTACATTAATATTATAAATAGGAGTTGAACCGATACATCTATCACCGTCATAAGCAACACATGTTATTTGATTTTCTCCCACATTATAGAAATTAACTTTACAGACTCCCTCGTTGCCGGTCCAAGTTTCATTAGTTGTCATATTTATAACTTTAAATAAACCATCATAATTTAGTTTTAAAATGTTTTCACCGAAACTGCATTTGTCTTTAAGATTCCATGATAAATCATTTCTATAAGCGGATAAATCAAGCTTATCATTCAACACTACCTCTTGCCAATATTTAGGCATCATTAACTTATCCAAAGGAATATTAACCAAACTATATAGAGTTTTCTCATCTGTATTGGGATGATAATATCTTAATAGATTGATTTTAAAATCTTGATTGTCATCCATAGCTAAATTAAAGGCTGAATATGGTATTTTTATATTGGCATTCCATAAACCATCTTCCGCGGAAACCTCGCTTTCCCAATATGTATTGAACTTCTTATTTCCGTCTTTTAAATCACATTGAATATTGTTGACATTTACTCCAAATTCATATAAAGAGCCTTGGCTTTCAATTAATACTTCTAAGCTGTCATCACTGACAATTCCCCCATCTCTGTTAACAATATTAACAGTTTTATTTCCTAAATCTGTATCATAACATTTAAAATTTATATTTAAATAATTATCATTATATTTTATATCACATTCTGTTTTATTTGAACCGAAACCGGATAAAAGATATAATTCCTTGTGAATTGTTTCATCTTTATTAACAGACAGAGAAGGATTAGATTTAGGCTCTTTAAATCGTTTATTTGATTTGGCGTAATTAATAGCATTTTTAACAAACTGACTACTTGGAAATCCACAAACATTATAATAAGGTGTTGAAATAATAAGCAAACCTTTTCCAACTTCTTTATAAGCAACAACAGGTCTGCCTTCAAGGTCAACATATAGAGGTATAAATTCGGGAGATATATCCGTGACGACGCTCCAACTAATATATGGATCTGTCACATCTTTTAACAATGGATGAAAAGGAGAATACGGAATAGATTTTTTTGTTTCTTCGTTTAGGCCACCTTGGGTTCCGGCTTCACCGGCTTTAAATACAAGTCCAAAGGTTTTGGGAATAAAATCCAATACAGAATTGTAATTAGCATCACTTATAATAAGGGTGCCACCCTTTTCCACAAATTCTCTAAAAGGGTACTTTGACAAATCTTGGGTGTTTTCATAATTGGCTACTGTTGAAAATAAGATACAATCCACATTAAAGTTAAGATTATCTAAGGTGGTGTTTTCAAACTCTTCACACTCTAAACCTTCTTTGGTTAAAATATCTTTATACACACCTTTAGGAGAAGCAAAATGTGAAGAATACATAACTTTGACCGTTTGTGAATAAAGTGAAACATTTAATAAAGCTAAAACCAAAAACAAAATAATTTTTTTCATTTTCTATTTTCCAATTTAAAAATATAGATATTTAAAATAAAGGGTGGTAAATCCACCCTTTTTTACCAATCTTTCCGGTATTTATTGTCGTTGTGGTGCCCACCATGGAGAACCATAACCCCAATCTTCCGCACCTATTCCTTCGGTAGGTCCGGAACCTGATTTGTAGTATTTGGCATGTCCGTCACCGAAACAGAAGTTTGAACCACCATTGTGTCTCTTACCGTTTTTCCAAGCACCGCCATATTCTTGAGCCCCACACATGTGAGCACCAAGACAAGAAACTAATTGCTTAGAGGATGTATTTACAAGACCATCACCAACGAAAACCAATTCTGATGGTTTTTTAATTTCACTCATAGAAAAAACTACGTTGTCTGTATAATAAAAACCGCTAATAAATGGGTTGTATCCGTAGGACCCTATTTTGTTTCCTATAGAAGGACAAACAAAAATTTGGGAGTTTTTTATATACAGGTAAAGGCAGTCCATCCAAGTCCACCAACGAGCACTTCCGGCTACTGTCCAGTCCGTTGTTTCTCCCGCAAGCCAATATCTCGGGTAAGCTGCCTGACCTGTAGGATTATCTGCTACTCCAAAGATAATCCTTGGGGGGTATGTTTCGTCGTAATCATCGGTGTAAAGCTGAAGAGCCGTACCGATTTGTTTTAGGTTAGATAGACAAGAAGCGGCTCTTGCCTTTTCTCTTGCCTGTGCGAACACAGGGAACAATATTGCTGCAAGTATAGCAATGATTGCTATAACAACCAGCAACTCGATAAGTGTAAAACCCTTTTTCATTTTATTAACCTCCAAACTTACCATTAATATCTATACGGATAGATATTTTAGGCTTTAGTGTTTTACACTTTTATTATATCATATTTAAAAATACGGTGTCAAGAGCTAAAAAACATAATCTATCCGTATAAGCTATGTGAGATTTGCAAAATTTACTTTTAAATGGTATAATATAATTGATAAATTATAATGTTTTTTTTTAAAATTTTAGATAGGATTATTAAAAATTATGACAAAAAAAGAAATTGTTGCAGAATTTATTAAAAAATTAATTATTAAAGGCACATTAAAACAAGGGGACAAAATCCCTTCGGAAACAGAAATAATGAAAACCTTAAATGTTTCCAGATTTACAGCACGTGAAGGTATAGATACTCTAAGAAAAGAAAACATCATAGAAACTATTCCCGGTTCAGGCAGTTTCGTTAAAAACAATTCATTAAATAAGAAATATATTCTTATTGTATCTGAAGAATATTGCCTCACAGGAACAGCCCGAGGAAGTAACAGATTTATAATAAACGAATTAAAAAACAGAATAAGCAAATTGGGATATATTCCATATTTTTATATTGACAGAGAAAAAAGTGATGTTTTAAAAGAAATACCTATAATTATCTCTGAAACTATAGGAATTGTTTCTGTCCATGGCTCAGAAAGAACTCTTGATAAATTATCGGAATTTCATATTCCCATAGTATCGGTTATGAAATCAACTGCAAGAGAATATTCAACTATATTGACCAATTATCCCTTGCTTTACAGAAAAATAGACAGTATAATTAAAAAATATAAACTTGAAAAAATTGTTTCTTTTTCAATAGTTCAATCTCTTCAAAGAAAAGAAATGGACACATTCATACACTATGCTTTTAATGCCTATCTAAAGAAATTTGATAGTGTAAATATCAATTTTTCTGAAAACATTCCTTCCGCAATCAGTCTTTTTAAAGCTAAAATAAAGTCTTTAAAATACACACCGGACGCAATTATCTTCCAAGACGATACAATCTTTAATAATGTATTTCCCATATTCGGAGAATTTGACAATATTCTAAAAAATACTAAGATAATTACCCACTCTTCAGGCTACAGACAAGATTGGGGAAGCAGTTATAAAATATGCAGATTGGAATTTGATTTAAAAGATATGGCAGAAAAATCAATTGAATTACTTTTAAAGAAAATA